>NZ_JASGBV010000009.1:0-130452 GCF_030053245.1 Stenotrophomonas sp. RS-48 | reverse complement strand
CCGCCGGCTCCGAAGGCACCGCCGGCGCCGGCAGCGTCGGCGCACCTGCCGGCCGTGCCGGTTCCCCCCGCGCCGCCGGCTGACGTGACCGGGCCGGACGATGTGACCGGACCCGATGATGCCGATGTGGGGGCCTTCGACGATGGGACCGACGTGGACGAGGACCATGACGGCATGACCTCTACCGGCACCTCCATCACTACCTACGGGACGTTGGATCTGGGCGAGTCGCCGCGCCAGGCCTACGTGCTGGTGGATGGGGATTCGACCTTCGCCAATGGCGGCATCGATGACGTGGCGCAGGCCCGCAGGCAGCTCGGCAAGGGACCGGCACTGTGGTTCCGCCAGGGTGACAAGCGCTACGTGGTGCGTGATCCGATGCTGGTGCAGTCACTGCAACGTGCCTATGCCGGCGCGGCGGAACTGGGCCGTCAGCAGGGCGAACTGGGACGCCAGCAGAGCGTGCTGGGTCGCCAGCAGGGCGAGCTCGGCCGTCGGCAGGGTGAACTGGGCCGGTTGCAGAGCGAACATGCACGCCAGATCGCGCAGGATGCGATGCGCACCGCGCGCAGTGCGATGGCTGCCCATGACATCAATCGTGAAGCGGCGGCCGAAGCGGCCAGGGCCGCGCGTGACTCGGTCGACGATGCAGCGCTCGCGCGGCAGGCCGCCGCTGAAGCGCGGCGCGCCCTTCAGGCTGCTCGTGATGACGAACGCCAGTCGGGGCGGAGCAGCGAGATGGGTCGGCTGGCCGGAGAGCAGGCCGCGCTGGCCAGCCGCCAGGCGGCGCTGGGCAGCCAGCAGGCCGCGCTCGGCGAACGCCAGGCACGCCTGCACGAGCAGGCCTCGCGACAGGCGCAGCAGGTGATCGCCCGTGCGCTGGCCAATGGCAAGGCCCAGCAGCTGTGAAGCGGCGGTAGCGCCGGGCCATGCCCGGCGTGCCCAGCGACGTGCATGCGGATGGAAACCGCCGGGCCCGGCCCGGCGTTAGCGGCTCAACCGCAGTTGGCGCGCACGATCCGGTTCTGCGCGTCGACCTCGATGGTGACCCGGTCCTCGCGGAAATCCATGGTCACCGCCATGCCGGGCTTCACCACCCGCGCCGTGCGTGCACCACTGGCTTCAACCACCTGCTTCACCGTGGCCTCGTCGGCGGCCCTGCCTGCCAGCCCCTCCAGCTTTTCCGGTTTGCATCGCTGCGGGCTTCCTGCGACATGCGGAGGCCGGGGTGCAGGATCGCTGCTGCTGCCACTGCCTGCACTGCCGCCCGCATGGCTGCAGGCGGCCAGCGGCAGGGTACAACCGAGCATCAACCAGAGACTGGAACGCATCGCGGATTCTCCACGCATCAGGAGCCGACAGTCTCATCGATCGGGGCTTCAGGGGGCGTCAATACCCGTTCGGCGAGCTGTTCGATGCGGCCCAGCAGCTGCGCCAGCACGGCGTCATCGTAAGGCAGCCAGCGGCGTGGCCGCGCCGGCAGGTCCGGCAGGGCCAGCGTCTGCCCGGCAAGGCTGGCGCGGGCGGTGGCCAGGTGCAGCCTGTAGTGGCCGACCTGCACATGGCGGCGCTGGAAGGTCATCAGGTCACGCTGCGGATGAGCGGCCAGCAGATGCTCCAGGGTTCGCCCGCGCAAGCGGACCATGCGGGCCGGCGGCAGTGGCATGCCCTCGCCACCGCATGCGCAGGTACTGGCCAGCAGGTCGAGTTCGCGCAGCAGTTCGGACGCCACCACTGCGGGCAGCTCGCGCGCCTGCACCGGTTGCCACGCGTCGCGATGCTGCCGCTGGAACTGGACGCGGCCGCTGCGGATCTCACCGGCAAGGCCATGCGACAGCGGTGCTGACAGCTGCCAGCCGATCCGCCACGGGCCTTTGGCCAACATCAGCTGGCCGCCGTCATCGCCGTGCCAGCCTTGCCGACGGGCCAGCCCGGCCAAGGTCGCCACCGACAGCGTCAGCCCATTGAATGCAGCGGTATCGGCGGGTTCGCCGCGGGCGTCCAGATAGTGTTCGCGGAACACCTGGCGAAGCGGTTGCCGGCAGCGCTGCTCGATCAGCCGCGCGCGCCAGGCGGCGCGCAGATGGGGTTGGCTGCGGGCGGGATGCCACAGGCGCAGGCGGTTGCGGCCCTGCAACGCGACCACGATGCCATGCGCATCGGCGAACGCCTCTGCGCCGTCCACCGGCATCGCATCGATCCAGTGCCCGCGCGCATCCGCGAGCTGCCAGACCAGGCCCTGCAGCAGGGTGGCCAATGCCGGTTGCCGGCACGCGTCGCGCCAGTCCTGCAGTGCCCACTCGCCGCCCAGCACGAACGTGGCCTCCAGGGCACGGGCCAGGCTGGCCAGTGAGCGCCTGCCGGCGGCAATGACCGGCAGGCGCAGCAGCAGTTGCGGGCGCTGTGCGAGGCGGCGTTCGGCGGCGGCCAGATGGCGGTCCAGCTTCCGCGCGATACCGGCATGGCGCACCTGCGACCGCGCCAGCGCCAGCGCGGCGATGGCCTCGGGGGTGGGCATCGCATTGACCGCCTTGGCCAGCGCCACCGCCACCGATTGCGAGGGCAGGGTCCGGGCGGCGGTCGGGGCAACGCACACCGGTGGCAGCACCTGCGCCAGCAAGGGCCGCAGCCAGGGCGCATCGCATTCCAGTGCCGCGCGCGTGGCACGCCAGAGCACACCGGCTTCGGCGATGCTGAAGGCACGGTCAGCGATGTAGGGCGCCTGGCCACTGTGGATCGCCTGCAGGCGCTGCGCTGCCTGCTGCAATGCGTGCTCGGCGAACTGCAGGTAGGTGTCGTGTTCGCTCAGTGGCTGCAGATCGGCGGGTGCCGGATCGATGTCGGCCTCGGTGGGGTACAGCTCGGCGATGCGGGCATGGCGCAACAGGTCCTGCAACGGCCAGTGCGCCACCAGGCGCAGTTCATCACGCAGCAGCGGGTGCGCGCTGCAGCCGTCCAGCAGCGAGGCCAGCGTTCCGCTGCCATCGGCACCGGCACAGCGCGCCAATGCCAGCAGCGCCAGTGCATCGCTGCCGGCTTCGACGCTTGCCCCGGCGTGCAGCCCGCAGTGCTGCAGCAATGCCAGCGCGGGCGCCTGCAGCCGCTCGTGGCCGGGCTCGGTGCAGCGCGCAAGCAGGGCCACGCCATCGACCGGACGAAGCGCGCCCGACCGTGTACCGGTGCTGCGCCGGGACAAGCGCAGCAGTGCAGCGGCGCAGATCGCAACGGTAAGACGGGGCTGCCGCTGCGCGTCGGCGTCGAGAATGCGGTGCGCCCACTGGCGCGCGCTATCCGTGAGCGGCAGGCCGTCGCACCCCAGAGCCATCGGCAGCAGGCTGGCCAGTTGCCCGTCATCCAGCCGGGCCAGCAGCGCCGCCTGGTCCTCGCCATGGAATGCGGCCAGCGTGCTGGACGCCTCCGTGCCGGCCAGCAGGGCAGCAAGGGAGCGCAGCTGGGAGCCCGGGACCTGGGTGCTCATGGAACCTCCGTGTCGTGAGCCGCGCCAGTCTCCGGCGGGGCCGCCTGGGGGTCCAGCGGCAGGGCATCATTCTGCCAACCCCATCGCATTCAGTCGTAAAGTGACACCGTCCGCGAACGCGCAGGACCCGGCTCAGGCCATGCCGGGCGGCGCCTGCAGGGCGAGCAGTTCGCGCTCCTGTGCTTCCTCGCGGACCAGCCGCTGCAGCAGCAGGGCCAGGGTCACCACGTCCTGGTGATTGTGATCGGCCACCCGGCGCAGGTTCACCGCGTCGCCGCCGCGCAGGAACCGCAGCCACGCGCCCGGTGCCTCCGATCCCGGCAGATCGTCTTCGCGGATCACGCGCAGAAGCTGGCGCTCGATGGTGGACAGCCTGCAGTTCTCCCAGGTGCCGCGATAGCGGCGGCGGGTGGGATACAGCAGGTCGACATGGTCCAGGGCACTGATCGGGTCGCGCTGGCGCGCCAGCCGGTAGCGCGCCTTCAGCAGGGGCGCATCGTAGCTGCGGCCGTTGTAGCTGCAGAACACCGTGGAGGGCTGCAGCCAGCCGGCGAAGGTGGCCAGCATCGCCTCTTCGGCAGCCATCGTCGATATCAGCAGCTGGCGGATGCGCAGGCCTTCGCCGCGCTGCGGGCAGGTGTACCAGTCGGCAGCACCGATCATGAAGGCGCGGGTACCGGTGCCGCCGGCCAGCCCGGTGGTCTCGGTATCGAAGAACAGCAGGTCGTGCGCGGCCACGTGCTCGTTCTCGCGCCGGGCGAACGCCAGCGACAGGGGAACCTTCGGAACCGGCTGCGGCTGCAGGGATTCGATCAGGAACAGGCCTGGCGAGATCTCCTCGCCCGGCAGCCGCCGATCCTGTGCGGTCGCGTGCAGGGGCGCTGCGCTGCCGCGTGTGCGCAATCCCAGCAGGCGATGCAGGCTGCCGACGTGGGGCTGCCGCAACGGTGGCGTGGTGGGGGCGGGTGTCATGGCAGCCGGACCGGTCGGCTTGTGGCGGATCTCCTGTTCAACCCAGGCGAATACCGAGCGTTCGGCCGGTGGCTGCCGTGCATCATTGGCCGCTGCCGGGACGACCGCTGCGGGCGCCGCCGCCGTGACAGCCGGCGGCCCGGCCTTCGGGTCGCCCGCCTGCTTCCGCAGCAGACGCAGCTTGTCCAGGCTCAGGCTCACGGTGCCAGCAGCTCCACGGCGCCACGGGTGGCGGGCACCGCATCGGGCACGTGCTGGCAGGCGTCGGCATCGAACAGGTCCAGCACGCGCAATGCCAGTGCGCGCGGCGAGGTCTCGTCCTCCTCCTGCGCCGCCAGTACCGGGCCGACGCAGGCCGGACAGCCCGCCGTGCAGTCGCAGCGCTGCACGAGTTCGCGCGCGCGCTGCACCAGCTCCGCCTGGCGCTGCCACAGGGGTTCGCTCAGGCCGACGCCACCCGGGAAGTTGTCGTACAGGTACACGGTCGGCACGAACACCTGCAGCAGCTCGACCGCGCCCGGATCGCCATCGCTGCCGCGCAGCTGGCCGCGGCCGCTCTGGTCGGCGACCGCGAACCATGCACCGTCGCCATTGCCGACCGACTTCTGCAGATCGCGTGCGTCGGCCATCACCGCCACCGTAGCGACGATGTGCAGCGCGTAGGCGGCACCCAGGAAGCCATCCAGCGCGTCCTGCCGGCTGGCGAACGCACGCAGCAGCAGCGCCTGCGGGAGCTGCCACCACACTGCGGTGGTGTGCAGTTCCTGGTCGGGCAGGTTGACCGGGCCGTAGCCGATGTTCTCGTGGGTGTAGTACCGGATCTTCTTGTAGCCGGCCACGCGGCGCACCACGTGCACCTCGCCGTGGTGCGAATCGCCGCGCCCGGCCACGCCGCCGTCGAAACGATCCAGCACCTTGAGCTTGGTGAAGTCGATGCTGTCGGTGTAGTAGTCCACGTGGGTGCGGGTGACGTAGGCCTTGCGCCCCTCCCAGTCCAGCGTCTCCACCTGGTACGGCGTGGACTGCACCATGTGGATGGCGCCCTCGTACAGGGTCAGCGCGGCGGCGGAGTAATCGACCTCGGCGATGATCTGCTGGCGGCCGTCGCTGCGGTCGACCACCACGAAGTTGCCGTCGGCCACCGCGCGCAGGCTCACCGCGTTGGCCGGATAGCTGTCGGCGATCCACTCCCAGCGCTCGCCTTCGCGATGGACCACGTCGGTCTCGGCCAGGGCTTCCAGGAACACCTCCGGATCGATCGGGCCGAAGCCATCGCCGACCCGGAACGGCAGCTCGAATGCCGCGCAGCGGATGTGGTCGAACAGGATCAGTGGCTGGTCCGGGGCGATGCGCGCATGTTCGGGCGAGGCTTCGGCGAAGAAGTCCGGATGGCGTACCACGTACTGGTCCAGTGGCTGCGAACTGGCCACCATCACGCCCAGCGCGGGCTGCTGGCGGCGTCCGGCGCGGCCGAAACGCTGCCAGGTGGCGGCCACGCTGCCCGGATAGCCGTTGAGGATCACCACGTCCAGGCTGCCGATATCCACGCCCAGCTCCAGCGCCGAGGTGCTGACGATGCCATCGATGCTGCCCGCGCGCATGGCGCGTTCGGTCTCGCGACGCTCGGTGGGCAGGTAACCGCCGCGATAGGCGCGGATGCGCGGTGGCTTGCGCGGATCGTGGTCGAAGATGTCCTTCAGGTACTTGGTGAGCACTTCGACCATCAGCCGCGTCTGCGCGAACACCAGGGTCTTGAGGCCGGACTTGATCGCGATGCGGGCGATGCGGTTGCTCTGCGAACGCGCCGATGCACGCAGGCCCAGGTCCGGGTTGATGACCGGCGGGTTCCACAACAGCACCTGCTTCGGTCCGCTGGGCGCACCGGACTCGGTGATGGCGGTGACCGGTGCTTCGATCAGGGCCTCGGCATGTGCCTGCGGATTGCCGATGGTGGCCGAGCACAGGATGAACTGGGGTTGCACGCCATAGAACGCACAGATGCGCTTGAGCCGGCGCAGTACGTTGGTGACATGGCTGCCGAACACGCCGCGGTAGGTATGCACTTCGTCGATGACGATGTAGCGCAGGTTCTCGAAGAACTGCGCCCACTTGGTGTGATGCGGCAGGATCGCCTGGTGCAGCATGTCGGGATTGGATACCACGATATCGCCATGCAGGCGGATCGCCTGCCGTGCGTCCCCGGGCGTGTCGCCATCGAAGGTGAACGCCTTCACCCCGAGATCGCCGGCGCGGTTGAGCTCCAGCAGTTCGGCCACCTGGTCCTGCGCCAGCGCCTTGGTGGGGAACAGGTACAGCGCCTTGGCGTTGTCCTGCATGGCCGCGCTGACCACCGGCAGGGTGTAGCACAGCGACTTGCCGCTGGCGGTCGGGGTGACGATGGCCACATGCTCGCCGCGCTGGCTGGCCTCCCAGGACTCGGCCTGGTGGCTGTACAGCTGTTCGATGCCACGTGCCTTCAATGCGGCGGCAAGGGCCGGCGGTACCGATTCCGGAATGGGCGCATAGCGGCCCTCGCGGCCGGGGATGGCAAAGCTGCCGGTGATGCGGTCGTGGTAGCGGCGCTGCAGGCGCGCGCTGAGCAGGGCACCGTCGCGGGCGGGCAGACCGTCGCGGGTCGCGAGTTGCTGCTCCGCGTCGGCGGTGCGCTTGGCGAGTTCGTAGGCCATGGGTGCACGGATTCCAGGGGGGCACATGGCACCACAGATGGGTCTCAGGATGTGAGACCCCGCAGCGGGACGGAGTGAACCGTTCAGTGCGCGGGCGGCAACCGGACGTCGAATCCAGTGAAACGCCTGCCGCGTGCGCCGGAACAACGGGCTGGCCCGCCTCGAACAAATGACACGTGCACCTCGCGGGCGCGGACGTGCAGTCCACTTCAGCGCGGGCTGAACAGCGCGCGCCGTTCCAACGAAATCTGAAGCCGCCATCCGTATCCTCAGGCGAAGGACGCAACCAACAGGGGCGGTAGGGGTGGCACGACGAGCAACGCAGGGAGCACTTCTGGCCGGCCTAGTGCTGGCCGGTACCGCGCAGGCGCAGCAGGCGCCATCACCCATATCGGCGGTGCCCGAACCCGGGCAGACCGTCGCCGCACCACCGGAGCCTGTCGCGACCACCGAGGGCACGCCCGCGCAGGGCAACGTCACCACCCTCGGTGAAGTGCGCGCGCTGAAGCCTGAAGACGATCAGCCACTGGATCTGTACCGCTTCAGGAACCCGGTGAAGATCGAGAACAACCGCTTCAGCCGCAACTGGAGTGAACCGCCGACGCCCGAGCAGGTGAGCATGGCCGGCGGCTACGTGATGATGGGCGTGGTCAAGGGCTTGCTGGCGGCGGGCAAGGGCTTGAACAAGATCACCGGGGGGCCGGATCAGATCCAGTCCGCCATCGCCCGGCCACCGCCGGAACTGAGCGCGGAACAGCAGCGTCGCGCGCTGCAGTTCTGTGCGCAGCAGGAGGGTTGCGGTGGTGCACCGCCGCTGAAGTGAGCGAAGGATGGGGGGAAGCTATGCCGTACGGGCAACGCCGGGCGGCCGCCGTTCCAGCCACCACAGCAGCGACGCACACAGCACGAAGGCCAGCCACCATGGCCAGCGTGATCCCGGCACGGGCTGTGTCGCCTGTGCCTTGACCGGTGCGGAGGTGGCCAGGGCCTGCGCCGTCGCATCGATCATTCCCTGCCGGTGCAGCGCCGCCGCATCCGTCCTGTCGAACACATAGCGCCAGTAGGAGCGCTCGCCCTGCTGCAGCCGGTGCCAACCGGCCTCGCGTGGCCACCAGCCGGCACAGCGTGCGCTGCCGGTGCCGCCGTCCACGATCAGCGCCACCGACGCGCCCCGTGTGTCGAACACCTGCAACGGCGCCTGCACATCGCACAGGGCCTGTCGTTCCCCGGCCCACGCGATCGGCTGCGGCGACCACGGCGCGGTGCTGCCGCCCTGCGCGCGCGCCAGGGTGCCGACCACATCGCTCCACAGCTCGCCATGGCGATCGTCGCGGCCGGCCAGCACCCAGCGCCACGTGTCGGTCAGCGGCAGCAGGCCGATGCGGCCCTTGCCGGCATCGCGCCAGCCTCCGATGGCAGCGCCACTGCGGTCGTGCAGCAGTGCGGTGGTGGCAGGCACCTGCAGGGCAAGCTGTTCCAAGGTGGGCAGCGCGGCGGCATGCGAATCACGATCAGCCTCTTCGCCATCGCGGGTGGGCAGCGTGCCGGACGCCAGCGGACCGCGTCGGGCTGCCAGCATCGCGCTGTCACCATCGCCGGGCAGCGTGACGCTGCGGCTGGCGCCATCGCCCTGCACGGGCAGGCCGAGCTCACGCAGGCGTTGCCGCGCTCCGGCCGATGGCACGCCGGCACTGCGGACCAGCACACCCAGGCCCTCGTGCATGGCCTGGCGCACCGCTGCGAGCTGGCCACTCCCCAGCGTGGCCAGGCTGCGCTCGTCCAGCAGCAGCAGGTCGGTGCGCGCCAATGATGCCGCGTCCAGACCGACCTGACCTTCGCTGATGCTGAGGCCGGCGCCCGTGTCGGCCTGCATCTGCACGTCGATGCCGGCATCGGTGGCCCAGCGTCGCAGGTATTTCAGTTCGGGTCCCGGCGTGCCGGCGCGGATCTGCAGGCGGACCCGCGTGGCCGGCAGGGTCTGCTGGGGTACGGGAACGGTATCGACGACATGGCCTTCGCCATCCAGCAGGCGCAGGCGGAACACGCTGCGGCCTTCGGCACGGGCCACGCCACTCAGTCGTACCCGTCCGTCCTCGGTCAGCGGGGCGCGGTCGATCACCGTGTCAGCCGGGTCCAGCAGCTCAGCCTGTGCGCGGGGGACGCCGCGGGCCTGCGCCTGCACGTCGAAGCGCGCGCCAGGGGCGACATCCGCGGGCAGCTGCAGCGCGGTCCAGCCGCGAGGGGCGGGCGGTGCCTGCCAATGGACCTGCGCGGGCAGCGTGGCGTCGCGGTCGCGTGCCTCCAGGCCGGCGCCGACCAGGGTCAGCCGCGTCGAGGGATGCTGGCGCAGCGCGGTCGCCAGGTCCGGCACACGCGTCGCGCCCGGCACCTGGGCGGCTTCGGGCAACAGGATGAGCGGTCCCTCGCTTGCCGGCTGCGCGCTGGCCCTTCCGGCATCGGCACCCAGCACCACCAGGCCCGCAGCGGGCTGCTGCCGTGCGGGCGGCAGCAGGCATGCGTACAGCAGTGCAGCGGCGATGACCTGCAGGCCGAGCACGGCCAACAGCGGGCCACGCGGTCGCGCCGGTGCGCGCAGCTGGCGCGCGCTGGCGACGAACACGATCAGCACCAGGACAAGCGCGACCCACAGAGCCGGTGCCGACAGGTTCATGGCTGCGCCTCCAGTGCATCCAGGTATCGCTGCCCCATCGCATCGGCCGTGCTGCGACGTGTGGCCTGCGGCACGGGGCGCTGCAGCGCCCTCCACAGCTGTGACCGCAGGCGCTGCCGGCAGTCGGCACAGCCTGGCTCGATGCGCAACTGTTCGATGGCGGCCGCCAGGTCGAGCGCGTCGGGCAGGTAGGTCGCATTGCGCTGCTGCCAGCCCGCCAGCGCGTCCAGATCCGGCGTGCCGTCGCCGTCGCCCAGTCGCTGCCAGGCCTCGACGATGGCCGGGTCCGGTGCCGTGCGTGCCGTCAGTGGCAGCTGTCGGCTGGCCAGCCCGGCGCGGTCGCCGCCCAGGCGCCGGCCCTCATCGATCGGCGGCAGTTCCGGGCCGACGCGGGCCAGGTAGATGCGTTCGGCCTGCTGGACCTGCTTGATGAATCCCAATGCCTTGTAGGCGTAGGGCAGCGCCTGCTCCGGGCGCCCCTGGCGCAGCTCGCCTTCGGAGGCCCACATCTGCTCGAGTGCCGCCTTCAACGTCGCGCGGGTCTGCGGATCGAGCAGGGTCGCCGCCTCGGCGTGGTCGTGCGTGTGGCCATACTCGGTCAGCACGTCCGTGGCGCTGCCGAACACCGGTGGCGTATCGGCGTTGCCTGCGTTGCCGCCGTGGTCGTGGCCATGCGCGTCGTGGTCGCCGGTCTGCGGCTGCGCCGCGTGGTCGTGATCATGGTCGTGATCGCCGTCGTGGTCGTCTGCGGTGGGGATGTCACTGGTGGGCAGGTCGCTGGTCGGCGGTGGCTTCGGCGCGCCTTCGCTCTCTTCGCCAAGGAACTGGCCGTAGCGCAGGCGCAGGATGCGCTGGTCGACGCCGATGGCGTCGCTGCGCTTGACGAAGTCATCGGCGGCCAGGCTGCGCCGCTGGCGGATCAGCGCCTCCGCATCGAGGATGATCTGCCGTTGGCTGCGGAAGTAGGCCGGCAGGGTCTTCTTGATGCGGCCTTCCAGCTCAGCGCCCAGCACCGCCTCGCTGCTGGGCAGGCGCAGGATCACGCTGCTGCTGCGGCCGGTCTGGGGCGTCGGGGCATGGTTGTCGCGCACTTCCAGCTGCGCGATCACATCGTTGCCGGGCTGCGCTCCCAGTGCACCCAGATCCAGCGTGTGAGCGAACCGTCGCGCCGTTGCTTCGCCACTGCCGGTGAGCGTCACGCTGCGCTGGACGAAGGTGATGTTCTCGCCGCTGCCCTGGGTGAGGGTGATCGACAGGCGGGCCTGCGTGGCCACGCCGTGATCGTCGCTGGCCTCGAAGCGCAGTGCCCACTGGCGCTGCCCGGGCGTGCCCAGTACCAGGCTGGCAGCGGGCTCCAGCACGCGTACGGTCGGGGCACGGTCCGCCACCACGTCCAGGCGGTACAGGCGTGTCGTGGCCAGTGCCGGTTCGCTGACCACGCGGTACAGCACCGGTGCACGGGCCACATCCTGCGCCTGCCAGTGGCCGTCGCGCTCGTTCAGCGGTACGCGCCGGCCATCGTGGAACTGCAGCCATGCGCTGCGGGGCGCACGATCAAAGCGCAGCGACCAGGACAGGCGGCTGTCGGCGGCGACCTTGGCATCGAGTGCGTTCTGGTTACGGGGTGGTTGACCCGTATAGGCCGGAGCCTCGATGCGCAAGCGGGTGGACTGCAGCTGCAACGGGCCCACAACTGCCGGGGCAGCGGGGCGCGACGAGGACACGCCCTGCATGGACGGACCGGACCGTGGCCAGCCCAACGCAAGCAGTGCGACGGCGATCCCTCCGACCCAGCACAGCAGCAACGCGCCGCGCGGCCAGCGCGGACGCAGTTCCGGCATGGCGCGTTCGAGCGCGGCCTGCACATGGTCGCGCTGGCGCTGCTGCAGCGGATTGAGTGCGGCAGGATCGGCGAACAGCAGGTCGGCGCTGTCTTCGCTGGCCCCGCTGCCGTCAAGCCGGCGCTGCACCCAGTGGCGGTCCAGGCGGCGGGCACGGACCGTGGCCAGCACCGTGCAGGCGAGCAGAGTGGCCGTCGCAACGATGCAGGCGATATCGAAATCGCCCAGGCGCAGTGCAAGTGTGGTCGTGGCCAGCGCCCACGGCAGTCCCAGCAGCAGAGTGATGGCGCCGCTGCGGCGCCGAGCGCGCTGCCAGGCGCGTTGCAGCATCGTCATGCGGGCAGCCTCCGCCGCGCGCTGCTGGCCATCCAGCGCTCCAGTGCAAACAACAACACGATGGCCAGCAGCAGCCAGGCGGTGGGCTCACGCACGGCAGGCGCGGCAGCCGGCAGGGCGACCTGGCGCGGTGCGTGATCCTGCGCATCGCCTGAGCGCGGCGGTGGCGCGGGTTGCAACGCCTGCAGCAGGGTGTGCGGCAGGCGGGCATCGCGCAGCGCGGCATTGCCTGCGGCATTCCATTCGCCGGGCAGGAACAGCAGGCGGCCGTGGCCAACGCGCTGCTGCCACAGCAGCGTCGCGCCTTCGGCGTCGCGCAGCAGCGGGCGTGCATCCGCTGCCGGCCGGGCGGCGGTCAGCACGCTGCCACCGTCCTGCAGCCATGCCTGCCAGTGAGCGGGCAGCGCATCGGCGCGGCTCCAGACACCGACTTCACCCGAAGCGGGCAGCGCATCCGCAGGCAAGGCGGGCGCGGGTGATCGGGTGCCCCATGCGCGCTGCAGCGCAGCCAGCCAGCGCTGTGCTGCGGCCGGGGCATCAGCGTGCATGCGCAGTTGCGGCAGCGGGGTGGGCGCGGCCGTTGCAGCGGTCGCACGGGGATGTGTCTGCCATTGCACCGCCCGCGAGAGCTGCAGGCGCATGCCGTCGAGGCCGGGCAGCGGATCGGGCACGTGCACGGTCAGCGCGGTGCCGGTCGGCAGCTTCGCATCCAGTTCGCGCAGCAGGCTGGGCAGGGCCACATCCGTGGCCGGTGGTGGCTGGTCGATGGTGGGGAATCCGGGCGCAAGCCAGCGCCAGTTGTCGTCGTCGGCAGGAGCGCCGGCATGCAGCGCGGTCGCATCCAGACCGGGTGCGACGACCGTCCATGCGCCGGTAGCCGGCGCCGGTCCGGTCAATGCCGGCCGCGCCAGCAGCACGGCCAGCGCGGCAAGCAGCAGCAACCGCACCAGCAGCAGCGGCCAGTCATCGAAGCGGACGCGCTGGCGCGGGCGGATCCGTGCACGCAGCCAGCGCAGCGCGGCGAAGTCCAACGGCGTGTAGGGATGGCGACGCGCGAGATGGATCAGCAGCGGCAGCAGCCACGCCGCCAGTGCGGCCAGCCCGAGCGGAAACAGCAGGCTCACGCGCCGCCCCCGCGGCCGAACAGCGCCTGCAGCGGCTGGTCCACCGGTTGATCGAGCCAGCCGGTGGCACTGGCGATGCCACTGGCCTGCAGCCGCAGGTGCAGTGCCGTGTGTGCAGCAGTGAAACGCTGCAGGTAGTCGGCGCGGATCGCCGCGCCATCGCCGAGCAGTTCCTCGCCGGTTTCAGGGTCACGGAACCGGTGGCCGGCATCGAACGGGAAGTCGCGCTCGTCAGCGGTCAGCACCTGCAGCAGCAGTACCTCGCGGCGTGCACTGGCCAGCTGCTCCAGCAGCACGATGCCGGCGTCATCAAAGCCATCGCCGATGGCCAGCAGCAGGTCGCCCGGGCGAACGCGCTCCCACAGCGGGCGCAGCGTGTCACGGGCGGGCCAGCCGCCTCGTGGCTGCAGGGCATGCAGTTGCAGGTGCACGCGGTCGCGCTGGCGTGCGCCCTGCGCTGCGGGTACCAGCTGCAGGCCGTCGCCGGTGACGGTCAGCAGGCCGAAATGATCGCCCTGCTGCAGTGCCAGCTCGCAGACACAGGCGGCCAGCATGCGCATGTGATCCAGGCGGCTGCGTGCCGGCGCGCCACGGTCGGACTGGCCGGCCGATGCGGTGGCATCGAGCAGCAGCCATACCGTGATCGGGCTTTCGCGCTCCGACTCGCGCACGAAGAAGCGGTCCGAGCGCGCGTACAGTTTCCAGTCGATCTGGCGCAGTTCATCGCCGGGTTCGTAGGCGCGGTACTGGGCGAATTCCAGGCCGGCGCCACGACTGCGGCTCGCGTGCTGGCCGATGCCGCTCGCGCCGCTGGCCAGACGTGGCCGCAACCGCAGTGCGCGCAGGCGCGCTCGCAGTTCGGGAGGCAGGACCAGCGTGCCAGCACTCACGCGTGGATCACCCCGGGAACGGCACGGCGTGCAGCAGGGCGGCGACCACGTCGTCGGCGCGCTTCTGTTCGGCTTCGGCGGCGAACGACAGCAGCAGGCGGTGGCGCATCACCGGTGCAGCCAGGGCCTGCACGTCCTCGCGGGTGGCGGCGAAGCGGCCCTGCAGCAACGCGCGCGCCTTGGCCGCGAGCACCAGCGACTGTCCGGCGCGTGGTCCCGCACCCCACTTCACCCACTGGTTGATCGCCGCGGGCGCTTCCGGCCCGGGTCGGCTGGCACGCACCAGCCGCGTGATCCAGGCCAGCACATCGGGGCTGACGTGCACCTGGCGCACTGCCGCCTGCAGGGCGATGACCGCGGCGGCGTCCATCACCTTCGGCACCGCCTCGCCGGCACCGCCGGTGGTCTGTTCCAGGATCTGGCGCTCCTCGGCCTCGCTCGGGTAATCGACCAGGACGTGCAGCAGGAAGCGGTCCAGCTGGGCCTCCGGCAGCGGATAGGTACCGGCCTGTTCGATCGGATTCTGCGTGGCCAGCACGAAGAACGGCGCGGGCAGCGCATAGGTGGTGCCGGCATAGCTGACGGTGCGTTCCTGCATGGCTTCCAGCAGCGCGGCCTGGGTCTTGGGTGGCGTGCGGTTGAGCTCATCCGCCAGCAGCAGATTGGTGAAGACCGGCCCCTGCTGGAAGCGGAAATGACGATGGCCGGTGCCGTGGTCTTCCTCCAGCAGCTCGGTACCCAGAATGTCGCTGGGCATCAGGTCCGGCGTGAACTGCACGCGTCGGAACTGCAGCTCCAGCGCCTGCCCCAGCGAACGCACCAGCAGGGTCTTGCCCAGGCCGGGCGCGCCTTCCAGCAGGCAGTGGCCGCCGGCCAGCAGTCCGATCAGCAGCTGCTCGACCACCGTGTGCTGGCCGACCACGGCACGGGCCAGGGCGGCGCGCAGATCGTGCAGGCGCGGCAGCAGGGAATCGAGATCAGGGCGGGTCATGGGGGCTCTCACTCAATTGTTCAATGCGTACATCACGATGTTGACGCCGAAGCGCGTGTTGTCCTCGGCCAGGAAGCGCTTGTTGCGCCAGTCGTAATCCCACTCGCAGCCATAATCCTTGTTGCTGTACAGCACGCCCAGGCGGCCATCGACCTCGATGCCCTTCAGATAGTCGTGCACCAGATCGTCGCCCCAGCCGTTCAGCTCGAAGCTGGTGGCCGGTGGTCCATCGGGGAAGCGGAAGAAGCTGCGGTACAGCGCGTGGCTGTTGGGCAGCTTCTGCAGCGCCCGGGGCCCGAACAGGCGGCCCATCTGCGCCTCGAACGAGGTTGCGAACAGGCCATCGATGTCATGGTTGCAGTCATCGACGAAGACGAAGCCCCCGTTGCGCACGTAGCGCACGAAGTTCTGCCGCTCGGCGGCGTTGAATTCCACCAGCGTGTGCCCGGCCAGGTAGCAGAAGGGGGCTTCCAGCATGCGTGGGTCGGCCAGTGCCACCACGTGTTCCTGCGGGTCCACGCGCAGGGAGGTGTAGTCGATCAGCGAAGTGATCAGGTTGGACGGCATGCGCGCGTCCACGTCCCAGTCGCCCGAGTCGTACTGCAGGCGGGTGAACCAGAAGTCGTAGCGCGAACTGCGCGGGCCTGCCTGTGCCCAGGCCGGAAGCGCGGCCGCCGAAGCGGCAGCAGCCAACCAGCGCAGGCAGGCCCGGCGATCCATCAGACGGCGTCGGACAACGAGGTGAAGGTGAAATCGCGCAGCTTCATCGGCGGGATCATCATCACGAAGCTCGACTCGTCGCCGGCCACGCGCACCGGCTTGCCCAGCTCTTCGATGTTGTTGAGCATGATCACCGGCGATTCGTTGAAGCGGAAGTTCTTCACCGGGTGCTTGATCTGGCCGTTCTCGATGTAGAAGGTGCCGTCGCGGGTCAGGCCGGTCAGCAGCACGGTCTGCGGATCGACCATGCGGATGTACCAGGTGCGGGTGACCAGGATGCCCTTCTGGGTGCCACGCACCAGCTCGGCGGTGCTCTTCTCGCCACCGCTCATCAGCAGGTTGCCCGGCGTGGCCTTGGCGGTCTTGCCCTGCTTCTGCGCCCAGAAGCGCGAGTAGTCCAGGTTGGCCACCTTGCCGTTCTCGATGATGGCCAGGCGCTCGCGCGGCATGCCCTCGTTGTCCCACGGCAGCACCGGCGCTTCCGGGTGCCACGGATCGGCATACATGTTCACGCGTGGGTCGTAGACCTGCTCACCGAGCTTGTTGCCGCCGCCCTTCTTCGACAGGAAGCTGCGGCCTTCGTCGGCCGAGCGCGCACTGAAGAAATTCATCATGAAGCTGATCAGGCCTGCGGCTGCGGCCGGCTCCAGGATGACCGTGTACTTGCCCGGCTCCAGCGCCTTGGCTTCGGCCGACTCGGTGGCCTTGCGCATGGCGATGCGGACATCCTGGTCGGCCTTGAAGTCCGCCGCGTCCTTCAGGTTGCGGCCGACCCAGCCCGATCCGCGGCCGTCCTCGGTACGCACGGTGCAGGTGTAGTCGAAGTTGGTGGTGCGCTGGTAACCGAAGTTGCCGTTGCTGTTGGCAGTGGCGTAGAAGCCCTGGCCATCTTCAAGGAAGCCTGCGGCAATCAGTCCGTTGCCACGGCAGGGCGCGATCGAATCGGCGGCCACCTTGGCGCGGAATGCCGGATCGATGGCGGCGGTGGACTCGCTGAAGGTCGGGCTCGGCCGGTAGGTCTGCTTGCCGATGGCGGGCATGAACTCCGGGTTCTCCGGTGCCAGGCGGGCCAGATCCTCGGCGCGGCGCACCACGCGTTCCAGTGCGGCGTCGTCGAACTCGTTGATCGAGGCGGTGCCTACGCGCTTGCCGAAGGCCACGGTAACGGCAAGCTCGGTGTTGTCCACGATGCCGCTGGTGGAAACGTTGTTCAGGGCGAAACGGATGTTGCCGGCGATCGATCCCGCCAGCACGGCGGTGCATTCATCGGCCTTGGACAGGGCGATGACCTTGTCGAGGATGGCCTTGGCCTGGGCTTCGGTGAAGATACTCATGGTGTAAGGGCTCCTGACCGGTCAGCCGAGGCTGCGTGCGGTGTTGATGACATTGATGCCGTTGAAGCGTGCGGTCGACGAGCCGTGCGAAACCGCCGAGACCTGGCCGGGCTGGCCCTTGCCGTCGAAGAACGAGCCGCCCAGGCGGTAATCGCGTTCGTCGGCCACGGCGGTGCAGGCGTTCCAGAACTCCGGCGTGCGGATCTGGTAGGCCACGTCCTCCAGCATGCGGGTGATCTGGCCGTTCTTGATCTCGTAGAACAGCTGGCCGCCGAACTGGGCGTTGTAGCGCTGCTGGTCGATCGAGAACGAGCCGTCGCCGATGATGTAGATGCCGTTCTCCACGTCCTTGATCAGGTCCGGCACGCTCAGCGGCGTCTTTCCCGGCGCCATCGACACGTTGGCCATGCGCTGGAACTGCACGCTGGACCACGAGTCGGCATAGCAGCAGCCATCGGACTCGGTCTTGCCGAGGATGTGGGCCTGGTCGCGGATGGTCTGGTAGTCGACCAGCTTGCCGTTGCTGATCAGGTCCCAGCGCTTGCACTTCACGCCTTCATCGTCGTACGCGACCGCGCCGAGGCTGCCCGGCTGGGTCTTGTCGGCGAACACGTTCACCAGCTCGCTGCCGTACTGGAAGCGCTGCTCGCGCTTGTCCAGGGTGGCGAAGCTGGTGCCGGCGTAGTTGGCCTCGTAGCCGAGCACGCGGTCCAGCTCCAGCGGATGGCCGATCGACTCGTGGATGGTCAGCCAGGTGTGCGACGGGTCCAGTACCAGGTCGTACTTGCCCGGCTTCACCGACGGCGCCTTCAGTTTCTCCTGCGCCTGCTTGGCGGCCGCGATGGCGTCCTCCTTCATGTCGTAGGAGGAACTGTAGTTGACCACGCCGTTGGGGCTGACGACCTTGCCGGCGGCGGCGCCGTCCAGATACTCGTAACCCAGGCCCATCGGCGCAGACAGGCCTTCGCGGGTGCGGAACTTGCCACTGGTCTTGTCGATGGCGGTGACGGTCATCGGTGCCCAGATGCGGTGCACGTCCTGGTCGATGTAGGAGCCATCGGTGGATGCGAAGTACTTCTGTTCATTGACCAGGAACAGCATCGAATTGACGAAGCTGGCACCGGCGCCGATCGCTGCGGCATTGACGTCCAGCAGCAGGTCGACCTTCTCCTTGATCGGCACCTCCATCGCATTCTTGCGGATCGGCGTGCGCCAGCTGACCTCGCCCACGCCGGGCGTGCTGGCCAGCTGCACCGGCGCGCTCTGCACGCCTGCGTTGGCCTTGGCGATGGCCGCAGCCTGCTGGGCGGCCCTGGCCACGTCGGCAGTACCCAATGCGTTGGTGGCGGCGAAGCCCCAGGCACCGTTGACGATCACGCGGATGCCCACACCGGTGGACTCGGTGTTCACCACGTTCTGCACCTTGTCTTCGCGGGTGATCACGAACTGCCGCAGATAGCGGCCGATGCGCACGTCGCAGTAGGTGGCGCCGGCACTGCGGGCGGCCTGCAGGGCAGCATCGGCCAGGCGCTTCTTCAGCGCGGGGTCAAGGCTGGACTGCAGCTGCTCGGCGGCGATCACTTTGCCGAAGAAGGACGGCACGATCAGGCCGCCCGCGGTAAGCCCGGTCAGGGCCAGGAAGTCACGTCTGTGCAAGGCTGCTCTCCATGAACGATGGGGTGGCTCAAGCGCCGAGACTGCGCGCGGTGTTGATGATGTTGATGCCGTTGAAGCGGGTGGTGGACGAACCGTGCGACACCGCCGAGACCTGGCCCGGCTGGCCCTTGCCGTCGAAGAACGAGCCGCCAAGGCGGAAGTCGCGTTCGTCGCAGATGGCCGTACAGGCGTTCCAGAACTCCGGCGTGCGGATCTGGTAGGCCGCGTCCTCGACCATGCCGGCGATCTTTCCGTCCTTGATCTGGTAGTACAGCTGGCCGCCGAACTGCGCGTTGTAGCGCTGCTGGTCGATGGAATAGGAACCACGGCCGTGGATGTAGATGCCGTTCTCCACGTCCTTGATCATGTCCTCCACGCTCAGTGACTGCTTGCCTGGCGCCAGTGAGACATTGGCCATGCGCTGGAACTGCACGCTGGACCAGGAATCGGCGTAGCTGCAGCCATGCGACGCATCGCGGCCGAGGATGTGTGCCTCATCGCGCGTGGCCTGGTAATCGACCAGGATGCCGTCGCGGACCAGGTCCCAGCGCAGCGTCTTGACGCCCTCGTCGTCATAGCCGACGGCACCGAGGCTGCCCGGTTGGGTCTTGTCGGCAAAGAAGTTGACGATGTCGCTGCCCCAGCGGAAGCCAGCATCGCGCTTGTCCAGGGTGGCGAAGCTGGTGCCGGCGTAGTTGGCCTCGTAGCCCAGCACGCGGTCCAGCTCCAAGGGATGGCCGACGTTCTCGTGGATGGTCAGGAACAGGTTGGAGGGATCCAGTACCAGATCGTACTTGCCGGGCTTCACCGACGGCGCCTTCAGCTTCTCGCGCGCATGCCGCGCCGCTGCGATCGCATCTTCAACCGGATCGTAGGAGTCGCGGTAGGCGGTGATGCCGCCGGGCAGCTGCACCTTGCCGCGCGCGTCGCCATCGAGGAACTCGTAGCCCATGCCCATCGGCGAGGACAGACCGGCGCGGGTGCGGAACTTGCCGGTGGCCTTGTCGATGGCGGTGGCCGTGAAGGGCAGCCAGATGCGATGGATGTCCTGATCGATGAACGAGCCGTCGCTGGAGGCGAAGTACTTCTGTTCGTTGACCAGGAACAGGGTGGAATTGATGTAGTCGGCACCGGCGTTCATCGCCGCCGCATTCAGGCTCAGCAGCAGGTCGACCTTGTCCTGGATCGGCACCGCCATCGCGTTCTTGCGGATCGGGGTCTTCCAGCTCACATCGCCGACGCCGGTGACCGGTGCCAGCTGCACCGGCCGGCTCTGCAGGGGGGCGTTGGCGCGTGCGATGGCGGCGGCCTGCCCGACGGCGGCCAGGACCGCGGCGGGGGTCTGCTCGCGGGTGGCGGCGAAGCCCCATGCACCGTTGACGATGACCCGGATGCCGATGCCGGACGACTCGCTGTTGGTGACGTTCTGCACCCGCGCTTCGCGGGTGATCACGGCCTGGTTGAGGTAGCGGCCGATGCGCACATCGCAGTAGGTCGCCCCGGCCCGCTTGGCAGCGGCCAGCGCGGCCTCGGCCAGCACCTTCCTGCGGGCCACGTCGCCCGGTTCGAGCAGCTGCTCGGCGGCGATCAGCCGCGCGTGCGGCAGCAGCAGGCCGGCCATGCCCAGACCGGATAAAGCCAGGAACTCACGTCGTTGCACAGCGCTCTCTCTCACTCGCGTGCGGCCGGCAACGGGCCAAGCCGATCACGTCAACTGCTCGACTTTCGCCAGCGGAGGGCAATCAGCACAAGTGACTGCAGTCATGGGTGGGGCGCGGCAGGGCTTGCCGCCCTGCACTTGCTGGAATCAACGTCAACGTCAACGTCAAAAGCGGGCATTCCGTGGGATGGCGGGGTGGGTCCGGTTGCGGGGGACGGCGTGAATACGTCCCTGTAGCCTCGGTCGCGCCATCCATGGCGCTCACGCCCCCGCAACCGGACCCACCCCGCCTTCGACAGTTGGCCGGTGGCCAGCAGATCCACGTCATGCGTGGATGAAAGCTGTTGGATATCGAATCAAATTCCGGGGTCAGATCCGTTCTCCTGCGGAAAACGGATCTGATCCCAAGAGTATTTCCGACAGATCGCGGCCAACTGTCGAAGGCGGGGCGCTGTGGGTTTGCGGGGTGTGAGCCGCATGGATGCGGCGACCAAGCCCCCATGGACGGGTTCACGGCGCCCCCGCAAACCCACAGTGCCCCGCCATCCCACGGAATGCCCGCTTTTGACGTTGATGTTGCTTCGGTGGGTGCAGGGCGCAGCCCTGCCGGACACCCTCCCTCGTGCACAATGGCCCGACCCCGTCCGGATGCCATCCCGATGTCGAGCAAGCCGTATTCAGAAGCCTGCGAACGAAACCGCGAACCGATCGCTGCCGCGCTCGATCCGTGGATGGGCGACCGCCACCGGGTACTGGAGATCGGCAGCGGCACCGGCCAGCACGCCGTGTTCTTCGCCGAACGCTGGCCCTGGCTGCGCTGGCAGCCCAGTGATCACCCGGACCATCTGCCGGGTATCGAGGCGTGGCGCGCCGAGGCGGCACTGCTGAACCTGCTGCCGCCGGTGGCGCTGCAGGTTGAACTGCCACCGGCAGCAGGGCTGCCGGTGCCCGAGGGCAGTCTGTTCGACGCCGCATTCAGTGCCAATACGCTGCACATCATGAGCTGGGAGCACGTGCAGGCGCTGTTTGCCGCGTTGCCGTCGGTGCTGCGACATGGCGCACTGCTGGCGGTGTATGGCCCCTTCAACTACGGCGGCCGCTACACCAGTGACAGCAATGCGCGGTTCGATGAGTGGCTGAAGGCGCGGGATCCGCGCAGCGGCGTCCGCGATGCGGAGGCCGTGCAGGCGCTGGCCGCGGAAAGCGGCTTCACCCGCCTGCGCGATGTGGGGATGCCGGCCAACAACCGCCTGTTGGTGTGGCGGTTGGGCTAGGCAACCGCCGCGGCTGACGGTGGCCGGTGCTCCTCCGGCTCAAGCCACCTGCACGATATGCAGCGCCTTCGGGTTGCGCCACTGCGCCAGCAGCGCAGCTTCCCGCGCCTTGGCGCTCTCCACATGCGCTTCCTTGACGTGGCCGAAGCCGCGGATGTGCTCGGGGATGCTGGCGATCTCCACGGCCAACGCCAGGCGACCGTCGTCCAGCCCGTCCAGCAGCAGCTGCACGGTGGCTTCGTAGTCGCCGATCAGCTTGCGCTCCATGCGGCGCTCGGCAGTGCGGCCGAACACATCGAAGGCACCGCCCCGCAGGAACTTCAGCTTCGCCAGCAGGCCGAACGCCTTGAACATCCACGGGCCGTACTCCTTCTTCTGCAGCCGGCCCTGTTCATCCTTCTTCGCGAACAGCGGCGGCGCCAGATGGAAGCGCAGCTGGTAGTCACCCTCGAACTGCTGCTGCAGCCGGCGTTGGAAATCACCGCTGGTGTACAGGCGGGCGACTTCGTATTCGTCCTTGTAGGCCATCAGCTTGAACAGATAGCGGGCCACGGTCTCGGTCAGCGCGGTCGAGCCGCCGATGCGCTCGCGTTCGGCGGCGCGCACGCGTTCGACCACGCTGCGGTAGCGATCGGCGTAGGCGGCGTCCTGGTAGTCGACCAGGAACGCGGCGCGGCGTTCGATCATTTCATCCAGCGAGCGCGACAGGCGCGCGTCGTCCAGCGGCAGGAAGGCAACCTCGCCGCCATGCGAGGGCAGGCCACGCAGTTCGCGTTCGTCGCCGGTGTTGCGTGGCGCAGCGGTGGCACCCCACTCGTTGCCTTCCCACTCGCCCGGTGGCAGCGGATGCAACGGGCCGGGCGTGGATTCCGTATCGGTATGGCGGTTGCGCACCAGGCCGGCGGCCTCCTGCACGGCCTGCGGATCGATCGCCGCCAGCCGGCCCCAGGCGAAGGCCTGCTGGTTCATCGCCACCGCCGCGCCGTTGAGCTCGATGGCACGCATCAGCGATTCGAACGACAGCGGCACCAGGCCCTGCTGCCAGGCGTAGCCGAGGATGAACAGGTTCGCGGCGATCGCATCGCCCAGCAGCGCCGTGGCCAGTTGGGTGGCATCGAGCAGCAGCGGCTCATCGCCGCCCAGCGCCACGCGCACGCCAGCGATGATGTCGGCCGCCGGGAACTGCATGTCGGGACGGGTGGTGAACGTGCCCGGCATCGCTTCGTAGGTGTTGAGCACGACCTGCGAGCGGCCCGAGCGCACCTTCGACAGTGCCCAGTAATCGTTGACCACCACCATGTCGCAGCCCAGTACGAGGTCGGCCTCACCGGCGGCGATGCGCACGGCGTGGATGTCCTCCGGCCGGCGTGCGATGCGGATATGGGTGGTCACCGCGCCGCCCTTCTGCGCCAGGCCGGTCTGGTCGAGCACCGTGGCGCCCTTGCCCTCCAGGTGGCCGGCCATGCCCAGCAACGCGCCGATGGTGACCACGCCGGTACCGCCCACGCCGGTGATGAGGATGTTCCAGGGCTGCTCCAGGCTGCCGCGCACCGTCGGCGCCGGCAGGTTGTCCAGCAGGGACGATGCATCGCGCCGGTTGCCCTTTCGCGGCTTCCCGCCATGCACCGTGACGAAACTCGGGCAGAAGCCATTCACGCACGAGTAGTCCTTGTTGCAGTTGGACTGGTCGATCTCGCGCTTGCGCCCGAACTCGGTTTCCTTCGGCAGCACCGAGACGCAGAAGCTCTTCTTGCCACAGTCGCCGCAGCCCTCGCAGACCAGCGAGTTGATCATCACGCGCTTGGCCGGATCTTCCAGCTTGCCGCGCTTGCGGCGCCGCCGCTTCTCGGTGGCGCAGGTCTGTTCGTAGATCAGGATCGAGACCCCCTTCACCTCGCGCAGGCGCTTCTGCACCTCGTCCAGCGCGCTGCGGTCGTGGAACTCGACGTCACTGGGGAAATGCTCGCGCTGGCGGGTCCACTTGGCGATGTCGTCGGACAGCACCACGATGGTGTGGATGCCTTCGGCGCGCATCTGCCGGGCGATATCCGGCACGCTGAGCGGGCCATCCACCGGCTGGCCACCGGTCATCGCCACCGCATCGTTGTAGAGGATCTTGTAGGTGATGTTGACGCCGGCCGCGATCGCCTGGCGGATCGCCAGCGAGCCGCTGTGGAAATAGGTGCCGTCGCCCAGATTCTGGAACACGTGCGGGGTATCGGTGAACGGCGCCTGCCCTGCCCAGGTCACGCCTTCGCCACCCATGTGGGTGAATGTGTCGGTGCTGCGGTCCATCCAGGTCACCATGTAATGGCAACCGATGCCGGCCAACGCACGTGAACCGTCCGGCACCGTGGTGGAGGTGTTGTGCGGGCAGCCCGAGCAGTAGTGCGGTACGCGCGGGAAGCTGGCGCGCGGCAACGCGAGCTCGGCCTCCTTCTGCTGCATCCACTGCAGGCGCTGTTCGATCGACTCGTTGTTGAAGAACCGCTGGATGCGCCGGCCGATCACGCCGGCGACGGTGGCCGGGGTCAGCTCGCCGGTGGACGGCAGGATCCATTCACCGGCTTCGTCGTACTTGCCGACGATGGACGGGCGCGGGCCCCAGCTGGCCGGCCAGTTGAAGAACTGCTCCTTCATCTGCCGCTCGATGAAGGCGCGCTTCTCCTCCACCACGATGATGTCGTCCAGGCCCTGCGCGAAGCGGGCGATGCCTTCCGGCTCCAGCGGCCAGGTCATGCCGACCTTGTAGACGCGGATGCCGATGTCGGCGCAGGCGGCCTCGTCCAGGCCCAGGTACTCCAGTGCCTGCAGCACATCCAGGTAGCTCTTGCCGGTGGTGACGATGCCCAGCCGTGCACGCGGCGCGTCCATCACCACCCGGTCGATGCCGTTGGCGCGGGCGAAGGCCTGCGCCGCCTTCACGGCATAGCGGTGCAGGCGCATCTCCTGGTCCAGCGGCGGGTCCGGCCAACGGATGTTGAGGCCGCCGGCCGGCATCGGGAAGTCGTCCGGCAGCACGATGCGACGCGCCAGCGGATCCACGTCGACCGATGCCGACGATTCCACCGTCTCGGCGATGGTCTTGAAGCCGACCCAGCGCCCGGTATACCGGCTCATCGCCCAGCCGAGCAGGCCCATGTCGAGAATGTCCTGCACGCCCGCCGGATTCAGCACCGGCATCATCGCGCTGACGAATTCATCCTCGCTGCCGTGCGGCAGGGTGGAGCTGCGGCACGCATGGTCATCGGCCGCCAGCGCCAGCACGCCGCCATGACGGGACGTGCCTGCCGCATTGGCGTGCTTGAAGACGTCGCCGCAGCGGTCCACGCCCGGGCCCTTGCCGTACCACATGCCGAACACACCCTGTACGTTGGCGCCGGGGAACAGGTTGGTCTGCTGGGTGCCCCAGACCATGGTGGCGCCCAGGTCCTCGTTCAGGCCCGGGGTGAACTTCACCCGCGCGGCCTCCAGGTGCGTGCGGGCGCGCCACAGCTCCAGATCGAAGCCGCCCAGGGGGCTGCCGCGGTAGCCGCTGATGAACCCCGCGCTGTCGATGCCTTCGGCGGCATCCCGCAGCCGCTGCATCAGCGGCAGCCGCACCAGCGCCTGCACCCCGCTCAGGTAGATCCGTCCCTCGTTGCGGGTGTACTTGTGATCGAGCGTGTAATCACGGTCGATCAGGTCGGCGGAAGAGGGCGAGGTGAGTTGCGCGGTACTGGTCATGGCTGGCCCGGTCAGGATCGGCTGGCACCGGCCGCGTGCAGGCACGCGACGGGGAAGGCGCGAATTGTAGCAGTGAGGCCGCGCAGGCCCCGGCACTCGCGCCGGCGGCCATGCTGCGGTTAGGATCGGGAGGAGAGAGAGGGGCTGCGGTCGCAGCCCGGGGGAAGAAGGAATGTCAGTGGCAGTAAAGATCCTGACCGGCATCCTGCTGGTCTCGGGGGCGGCCTCCGCGTGGGCGGCGCCGGTATTGCCGGCGCCACAGGAGTTCTATTTCGACAACGATGCCGCGGCTGCGCCGATGGTGGTCGTGCAGCAGTCGCAGGGCGATGCCCTGGTGGCGCAGCTGCTCAAGCAGCGCGAGCGTGGCCGGCGCGTGGTGGAAGCGACCGTGCAGCTGGCCTCGGTGGCGATCGCGCAGGGCCGTACCGAACTTGGCGAGCAGCTGTACCGCGAAGCATTGAAGGATGCCCCGGTGCAGAGCAGCGTCGGTCGCGGCGTACGCTGGAACTATGGTTGGGACCTGCTGCGGCAGGGGCAGCCGGAGGCCGCGCTGGAGCAGTGGCAGGCCGCCGCCGGCAGTACGCTCAGCAAGCCGAGCTGGTTGCCGCCAAGCTACGCGTTGGCACTGTGGCGCCTGGGGCAGAAGGAGCAGGCAGTGCAGTGGTACGCCGCTGCCGTGCGCACCGAACCGTCGCAGTGGAGCGACAGCAGCCGCTACGCGCAGCTGCTGCCGCAGTGGCGCGAGGACGAGCGCGCGTCGCTGGCCGAAGTACAGCAGGCCTGGGCTGCCGCGCCGCCGGCCTGGCCCTGAGGGCAGGCGTGGTGCCGGGGTGCACCCGGCACCTGCAGAGGGCAACAGCCTGCGGCGCGGGTGGCAGACCGCTCAGTCGTCCGCAGACACCGTGCGACCGGACGCCCACTCGCGCAACGCCGCCACCTGCTCGGCCATCAGCACCGACAAGGGCCGTGTCGCCCGGATCTCGCCCATCAGCGTTTCGGTATCCAGCGGCCGGTTCTCGGCATGGGCCGCATACAGCCCGGCCACGATGGCCTGCTCGATCTCCGCACCGGAGAACCCGTTGGACGCTGCGGCAAGCGCCGGCAGCGCGAAGTCGTCCGCAGTGAGCTGGCGTCGCCCCAGGTGCAGGCGCAGCAGTTCCACCCGCACCTCGGGCGAGGGCAGGTCAACGAAGAAGATCTCGTCGAAGCGTCCCTTGCGCAGCAGCTCCGCGGGCAGCTCATGCACCTGGTTGGCGGTAGCGACGATGAACACCGGCGCCTTGCGTTCGGCCATCCAGGTCAGCAGGTAGCCAAGCACGCGGCGCGATACCCCACCGTCGTCGCCACCACTGGCCAGGCCCTTCTCGATCTCGTCCATCCACAGCACGCAGGGCGCCAGCTGCTCGGCCGAGGCCAGGGCCTGGCGCAGGTTGGACTCGGTCTCGCCGTGGTACTTGTTGTACAGCGCGCCCACGTCCAGGCGCAGCAGCGGTACGCCGAACCCGGCGGCGGTGGCCTTGGCCAGCATCGACTTGCCGCAGCCCTGCACGCCCAGCAGCAGCATGCCGCGCGGTGGATCCAGCCCTGCCGGTGCCGAGCCGGCGATGAACGCGACACGGCGCTGGTTGATCCAGCGCTTGAGCCGGTTGGCGCCGGCCACGTCACCGAAGCGCGCGCTGTCATGCTCGAAGAACAGGTGGCCGCTGCGGTTGAGCAGCTCGAACTTCAGCCGCGCCAGCTGCGGCAGGTCGTCGTCGCGCAGCGCACCGTCGGCGTAGATGAGCTGCCGGGCGATGCGCCGGGCGTCGACCAGGCTCAGGCCCTGCAGGTTCTTCAGGATCTTCTTCACCGCCTCGCTGTCGACCTCCACGCGGCGGCCACCGTGCTCGCGTGCATAGGCATCGGCCTCTTCGCGCAGCATCTTCAGCAGCGCATTGGCGTCGGGCAGGCGCGGGTTGAAGCGCACCGCCAGGGCTTCCAGCTCGGCCGGCAGTTCGACCTTGGCACCGATCAGCACCAGCACATGGGGTTCGCTGTGGCGGCGCTGGATCAGGTCGCGCAACGCGCGCTGGTGGCTGGCATAGCCCAGATAGGGATGGAAATCGAGCAGCAGGTACACCCCGCGCTGGTCGGCCTGGCGGATCATCTGCAGCGCCGCGCTGGCATCGGGCGGTCCGACCGGCGCATCCTCGCTGTCCAGATCGATGCGGCGCAGGCCCTCGGTGATCGACCAGCGGTGCAGGGCCCGCCATACATGCATCAGTGTCTGCCGGAACAGCTCGACGATGCGGCCCTCGTCCTGGGTCTCCACCACGATCAGGGGGGTGTTGGCGCGGATCAGCGCGCTCAGGTCCTGCAGTTCGCTCATGCGGGTTCGATCCTTCGGGGGCGCCACCATAGCAAAGCCGATGCCGACAGGTTCAGCGCGGCTCTACCTCCCGTCACCATCGCCGGTGTACGCTCGGGGCACGTACCCGGAAGCGAGGCTGGCATGAAGACGATCCTGGTGGCCGGTTCCAAGGGCGGGGTGGGCAAGACCACCGTCGCCACCCACCTGGCCGCGTACGCGGCATTGCAGGGCAAGGCCACGGTGATCGCCGATGCCGACCCGCAGGGCTCCAGCACCCGCTGGGCACAGCGCCGCGCCGGCCTGGAAAGCGCGGTGCTGCCGATCGACGTGTACCGGAAGAAGCAATGGGCGCAGAAGCTGCCCGATGGCACCGAGACCGTCATCATCGATGCGCCTGCCGGCGCGTTGGCCGACGATATCCCCCATTTCCTTGATGCCGCCGATGCGGTGGTGGTGCCGGTGCTGCCCTCGGCGCTGGACATCGAAGCCATCGTCGGCTTCCTCAACAGCCTGGCCCAGGTGCCGCGCGTGCACAGCCGCAAGCTGCCGGTGGGGCTGGTGCTCAACCGCACCAAGCCCTGGACCCAGACCTCGCAGCAGGCGCTGCAGATGCTGGCCGAATGGCCGTACCCGGTGGTCGCACAGCTGCGCGACAGCCAGAGCTACGTGGTCATGACCGGCCTGGGCCGCAGCCTGTTCGACTATCGCTCCGCCCAGGTGCGCGAGCACCAGGCCGACTGGGAACCTCTGCTGTCCTGGCTGAAGCTGTGACCGTTCACGCCTGGGCCCTTGCTCCACTCCCCGATTCCATGGATATCCGCGATGCGTGAACTGATCCTGCTGCGCCATGCCCACGCCGAACCGGCCACCCCGGGCCAGGCCGACCTCGACCGGCCCCTGTCGCCGGTCGGGCTTGCCGAAGCCGAAGCCGCCGGCCGCTGGCTGAAGGAGAACAAGCTGCTGCCGGATTGCGTGCTGTGCTCGCCTTCGCGGCGGACCCGCGAAACCCTGGAAGCGGTGATGGCGGCCATCGGCTATGTCGAAAAGCGCCTGGAAGACCGCATCTACGAAGCCACCCCGGGCACCCTGGCGGCACTGGTGGATGAACGCCGCGATCTCGACCGCGTGCTGGTCGTGGGCCACAACCCCGGCCTGGAACGGCTGGTGGCCCTGATGACCGAAGGCAGCAGCAGCGATTACCGCGGCATGCCGCCGGCCGGCATCGCGGTGCTCGGCTTCCCGCGCGAAGCGGCGATCGAGCCGGGCGTGGCCAGCCTGAACGCCTTCTGGTGGCCGTGAGCCGATGAGCCTGCGGTGGCCCGGCCGCTGCCTGTTGCCCCTGCTGCTGGCACTCGCCCCGGCCTGGGCGGGCGTGCCCCATCCAACCACGTTGCCTCCGGTGCGCGCCGATGGCCCCCGCGTGCTGCTGCTCGACACCCAGCATTCGCGCATCGGCTTTGAAGTACGCACCCGCTTCGGGCAGCGCATCGAGGGGGTGTTCCCGCAGTTCGAGGGGCGCATCGAGGTGCTCTCCGACGGCCGCCACCAGGTGCACCTGAAGATGTTCACCCGGTCGGTGGAGATTCCCGGCAAGGCCCGCTACACCGGCTGGATGCGGGGCGAGGAGTTCTTCGACGCCGGGCGGCACCCCATGGTGGAGTTCGATTCGCTGCCCTACTGGCCCGACACGGTGGCCGAAGGCGGCGACATCGAAGGCCGTCTGACCCTGCGCGGGGTCAGCCATCCTGAATCGCTGCGGGTCGAGAAGGCGCAGTGCGCCCGACCCGGCTATGATTGCGACGTCGTCAGCCGCGGTACCGTGCAACGAGGCCGGTATGGCATGGACAGCTGGCAGCTTGCCTTGAGTGACCGAGTGACCTTCGTATTGCGAGCGCGCCTGAGCGAGGCGCCGAAACCGTGAATCTGCTGCTGCGGGTGCTGGCGCTGGCAGCGGTGTTGCTTGGCAGTGGCTGTGCGTCGCTGTCGCACGCCGAGCGCGACCGTGCCGAAGCGATTGCCGTGCAGGCGCGCTCCACCGAGGTCGAGTGCCAGCGTGCCGACCGCTGCGCGCAGGAGTCGCCGCTGCGCGCGCTCGCCGGCCGCGCATTCAGCGAGTCCACCGAAACCCGTCCCCGTCATTACGCCACCCTGCTGGACGAGGGGGAGGGCGCACTGGTCGCGCGCCTGAACCTGTTGCGCAGTGCCACCCGCAGCATCGATCTGCAGACCTATATCTTCGACAAGGACGACAGTGCCCGGCTGGTGATCGATGAACTGCTCGCCGCCTCGAAGCGGGGAGTGAAGGTGCGGCTGCTGATCGACCAGCTCTCGGCCATCTCCGACCTGCAGATTCTCGGCGCCCTGTCCGGCGCCCACGAGAACTTCCGGCTGCGGGTGTACAACCCCACCTTCGGCAAGGCGCGGCTGAACTACTTCGACTATGCCGGCAGCGTGCTGTGCTGTTTCCGCCGCTTCAACCAGCGCATGCACAACAAGCTGCTGGTGATTGATGACGCAATCGGCGTGGTTGGCGGCCGCAACTACCAGGACGACTATTACGACTGGGACCGCGAGTACAACTTCCGCGATCGCGACGTATTGATCGCCGGCCCGGAAGTGCGCGAGATGGCGGCCAACTTCGATGCGTTCTGGCGCGCCCGCCGCAGCGTGCCGGCCGAACGCCTGAACGACGTCGGACGCACGCTGCTGCGCGAGGGCGTGCCGAACCTGCCGCCCGCCACCTTCCGCCGTCCCGAGCGGGTGCAGCGGGTCAGCGCGGAGGCCAACGACATGGACTTCGTCACCCGCTCCTTCGTCGACACCGCGTTGCCGGTGGCGTCGGTGCGCTACGTCGCCGACCTGCCGCGAAAGCATCGGCGCGAAAAGGTCGATGCGCCGCTGGCCAGCCAGCACGTCACCGAGCCACAGCTCGACGCACTGATCGCCAGCGCGCAGCACGAAGTGATCCTGCAGACGCCGTACCTGGTGCTGTCCAAACCCGCGCAGACATTGTTCCGCGATCTGCGCAAGCGTCCGCAGCCGCCGCGCGTGCTGGTGTCCACCAACAGTCTGGCGGCCACCGACAACCCGATCGTCTACGCGCTGTCGTACAAGTACAAGCGGCGCAACATGCGTGAGCTGGGCTTCAACATCTTCGAATACAAGCCGTTCCCGCTCGATGCGCCGGTCGACTACCGCAACCTGCTGCCGGACCCGATCGAGGCGCCGCCGGGCCAGGACAGTGGCGGACGCAATCCGTTGATCGGCGGCAGCGCTGCCGGCAGCAATGCCCGCAGCGGCGGCACGTCCACCGCCACCGACGCCACCGCCACCACGAGTGGCGCCGACGAAGCGCCGGCGGTTTTCCGCCCCCGCACCGGCAGCGCCTACGAGAATGCGCGGGCGCGCCGCCGCGCCGCCGGCAGTGAAGTGGAAACGCGTCTGCTGCGCACCGAGACGCGGCCCTCGTTCCTGGGCAGCAAGGCGGTCAACAAGCCGCTGCCCGTGACCCGCAAGGGTGCGCGCATGGGGTTGCACGCGAAGTCGCTGGTGGTCGACCGCCGTATCGGCGTGGTCGGCACCCACAACTTCGATCCACGCAGCGAGAACTACAACACCGAAGGTGCGGTGATCATCGACGATCCGGTGTTCGCCGAGCAGCTGGCGCAGAGCATCCTGCGCGACATCCACCCGCAGAACTCCTGGACGGTTGCGCCACGCGCCAAGCCGCCGGTGCTGTCCGGGCTCAACTACAGCGTCGGCAAGGCCTCCGAGGCGCTGCCGATCCTCGATTTCTGGCCGTGGCGCTACGCCACCGACTACGAGTTCAAGCCGGGTCCGGACTGCCCGCAGCCGCTGCCCCGGCAGAGCCCGGACTTCCACCAGTGCTACGTCGCCGTGGGTGACTTCCCTGAAGTCAACGTCGGACCAAAGTGGCTGCTGGTGCGCATGCTGACCGCATTCGGCGCCGGCCTCGTCCCCATCCTCTGAAGGTGCCCGCATGACCCAGGTGTTCCGCGAAGCCGTATCCCTAGAGCAGCTCAACGCGCTCAGCCGCAACACGGCCATCGCGTCGCTGGGCATCGTCTTCAGCGCTGCCGGTGAAGACTGGCTGCAGGCCACCATGCCGGTGGACGAGCGCACCCGCCAGCCCTACGGCATCCTGCATGGCGGCGCATCGGTGGTACTGGCCGAGACCCTGGGCAGCAGCGCGGGCAATCTGTGCGTGGAGGCCGGAAAGCAGGTCTGCGTGGGCCTGGAGATCAACGCCAACCACGTGCGCGCGGTGCGTTCGGGCACCGTCACCGGTACCGCACGCGCGCTGCACGTGGGTCGCAGCACGCAGCTGTGGGAGATCCGCATCGAGGACGAGCAGGGCCGGCTGGTGTGCATCTCGCGGCTGACCCTGGCCGTGGTGGCTGCCGGCCACGGCTGAGCCCCCGGCCAGGCCCGCGACAGCGGCGGAACCCAGCGTTCCCCGCCGATTGCCCCGATCTAGCGGATTTATGGCCTGAACCAGCTGGCAGCGATGGCAGCCCTCCGGTATCGTGCGCGGATGACTTCCCCCACTCCGGCCCCCCGCGGCGGCGTGGCGCGTGTGTGCCGTTACCTGTACCGCGTACCGCTGCTGTTGGTCCACATCCTCGTGTTCCTGCCGCTCACCCTGCTGGGCATGCTCGCGCCGTGGGCGAACCTGCGCGTGGGCCAGGACCGTCTCGGTGCCAAAGTGGTGAACGCGTGGCAGGGCGGCCTGATGTGGATCTTCGGTTTCCGCCTGGTGCGCTTCGGCCAGCCGCTGCCCGGCGCGGTGCTGTTCGTCGCCAACCACGTCAGCTGGGTCGACATCAGCATCCTGCACAGCCAGCGCATGATGGGCTTCGTCGCCAAGCGCGAGATCGCCGGCTGGCCGGTGGTCGGCTGGCTGGCCGCGCGCGGCCAGACCATCTTCCACCAGCGTGGCAACACCGAGTCGCTCGGTGGGGTGATGCAGGTGATGGCCGATCGCCTGCGTGAAGGCAAGGCCGTGGGCGTGTTCCCGGAGGGGCGCACCCGCGGGGGCCACGAAGTGGGCCCGTTCCACGCCCGGATCTTCCAGGCGGCAGTCGAGACCGGTGTGCCGGTGCAGCCGGTGGCGCTGGTGTACGGAACGAAGGGCGACGCGCAGACGATCGTGGCCTTCGGCCCGGGCGAGAGTTTCTTCGCCAATTTCCTGCGCCTGCTCGGTGAGCCGGCGCGACGTGCGGAAGTGCACTTCCTGGCGCCGATCGGTGCCCAGGACCTGGAAGGCCGTCGGCGCATCGCGGAGACCTCGCGCGCGCGCATCGTGGCGGCCATGAGCGGGGAGTGAGGCCGTGGTGGCCCTGGTCCCGCCACCGCCTGTCGACGCATCCGCGTCGATGCTGACCGCGGCCGATTACCAGCCGCCGCGCTGGCTGCGCAATCCCCACCTGCAGTCGATGCTCAGTTCCAGCCGCATGCGCCTGCAGCGCGGCCTGCTGCTGCTGGCCGCCACCGGCGCGGTCAGCGAGGAAATGATCCTCGATGGTGGCGAGGGCGTGCGCCTGCAGGGCTGGCACAGCCACGTCGAGGGGCGCGAGCCGCGTGGCATCGCACTGCTGCTGCATGGCTGGGAAGGCAGCGCCGAGTCCAGCTACATGCGCATGGCCGCCGCGCGCATGCTCGAGCAGGGCTTCGACGTGGTGCGGCTGAACTTCCGTGACCATGGCAACACCCATCACCTCAACCCCGGCATCTTCCATTCCAACCTGATCGACGAAGTGGTGCATGCCGCGGGCGATGTCGCCCAGCGCTGGCCGCACCTGCCGCTGGTCGCCGCTGGCTACTCGCTGGGTGGCAACTTCGTGCTGCGCCTGGCCCTGCGTGCGCCGGCAGCCGGCGTGCCGCTGCTGCGGGTGGCCTCGGTGTGCCCGGTGCTGGACCCGGCGTTGACCATGGAGAGCATCGAGAACGGCCCGGCGATGTACGACTGGTATTTCCGCCGCAAGTGGACCGTCTCGCTGCGCCGCAAGCGCGACCTGTTCCCCGAGTTGAGTGATTGCGACGATCGCGTGCTGAAGCTGGACATCCGCGCGCTGACCGCATGGCTGGTCGAGCGCCATACCACCTTCGGTTCGCTGCAGGCGTACTTCGACGGCTACTCGATTGCCGGTGATCGCCTGTCCGGGCTGCAGGTGCCGGCCGACATCCTGATGGCACAGGATGATCCGGTGATCCCGTATTCGACATTCCGCGACTGGCAGCTGCCACGCCAGGCGCATCTGGAAACGGCGTGCTGGGGCGGTCACTGCGGTTTCCTGGAAAACTGGCGCGGTGACGGCTTCTCCGAGCGCTGGGTGGCGCAGCGCCTGCGGCGGGTTCTGCAGGCCTGAACCGGGACCGGCGCGCAGGCCGCTACAATGCGGGTTTGCCCTTGAACCGGACCGCCATGCAAGACCAGATCATCCAAGCGTTGCGCCAGAACGAGGCCGGCCAGGCCGTGCAGCTGGCCCAGGCGTGGACCCGTGACGAACCCGGCCTGGCCGCGGCCCACCGCTGGCTGGCGCTTGCGCTGCAGCGGCAGGGCAAGCCCGGCGACGCGATGGACGCCCTGCAGCAGGCGCTGCGGCTGGCCCCCGACGATGCCCAGCTGCATCTGCAGCATGCCGGCCTGCTGTTGGCGCTGCGCGAATACCAGGGCGCCGACGAGGCGCTGCTGCGTACCACCGATCTCAATCCGAACGCATTTTCCGCCTACCTGATGCAGGCGCACCTGGCGATCGGCCGCAATGACTTCGACGAAGCCCAGCGCCTGTCGACCCTGGCCGCGCGCGTCGAACCGGATCATCCCGATCTGCTGCACATCGACGGCATGATCGCCCTGCGCCGTGACGATCCTGATCGCGCGCTGGCCCTGCTGTCGCAGGCCAACCAGGCCCAGCCGAATGATCCGCGCGTGCTGTATGCACTGGGCTTTGCCTATCTGGGCAAGGACATGCTGGCATTCGCCGAGCAGGCCTTCCGCCGCGTGCTGGAGCTCAACCCGTCGCTGTCGTCCCTGCACGGGCTGGTCGTGCAGCTGGCGTTGCGGCAGGGCAATCTCGAGGCCGCCGCCGAGGCCATGCAGGTGGCGCTGCAGCAGCCAGGCATGGACCACGCATCGCTGCGGCGCCTGGCCGGTGAGCTGGCGCTGCGCAGCGGGCAGCCGTTGCAGGCGCTGGAGCATCTGCTGCCGCTGCTGGAATCGCAGCCCGCAGACCGGCAGATGCTGCAGCTGCTGCTGATGTCGTGGCAGCGGCTGGGCCGCGAGGAAGAAGCACGCGCACGCCTGGATGCGGCGCTGGAAAACAACCCGCAGCTGCATGACCTGTGGCTGGCACGCCTGTCGGTGGAAGAGGTGGGCAGCGATGCGGCGGTTGCCGTGGTCGAGCGCTGGATCGAAGCGATGCCTGGCCATGTGCCCGCCCTGGAGGCGCGTCTGCGGCTGCACGACATGGCGGGTGAGCACGCACAGGCTGAAGGCATCGCAGAACGCATCGTCAGCCTCGAGCCGGGCCGTGTCAGCGCCGAGTCCCGCCTTGTCGAGGGCCTGCTGCAGCGCGACCCCGCTGCTGCCGTCGCCCGCGTGCAGGCGCTGATCGAACAGGCCGCGGAGGGCCATCGCGCTGACCTGCGCACCTGGCTGGGCGAGATCCAGGATCGCGCCGGGCAACCGGATGCCGCCCTGGCAACCTGGCTGGCGCTGCAGGCCGACCAGGCGCCGCAGCGCCTGCCGCTGCCGCCGCAGGCGAAGGCACCGCCGAGCTGGCCGGACAAGGGCAGTGTCGACGAATCCAACACGTCGGCGCCGATTTTCCTGTGGGGCGCACCGGGTTCGGGTGTGGAGCGCGTGGCGACCGGCCTGGCCGCTGCCAGCCCGGTGCTGCGCAGTGATCGCTACACCAGCAACCCGCCGGATGACGCGTTCCAGAACTACCACACGCTGCAGGACCTGGCGTCCGGCGTGCTGACGCCGGAGCGGCTGGTGCAGCGCTGGCGCGAGCAGCTGCCGGCGCGCGGCGTGCAGGGCGACACGATCATCGACTGGCTGCTGTGGTGGGACAACGCGCTGCTGTGGGCGCTGCGCCCCCAGCTGCCGCAGGGCCGCCTGCTGATCGTGCTGCGTGATCCGCGCGACATGCTGCTGGACTGGGTGGCCTATGGCGCTGCCGCGCCGCTGGCGATGACCTCGCTGGCCGAGGCCGGCGAATGGCTGGCGCGTGCGCTGGCCCAGGTCGCGACCCTGAACGAGGAAGATCTGTACCCGCATGTGCTGCTGCGGATCGATCACATCGGCAATGATGCGCAGGCGATGGCCGAGCTGCTGGGACGCCTGTTCGAGCGCCCCATGCCCGTGGCAGCCCAGCTTGGCGTGCCGCGCTTCCCGCCGGGCCACTGGCGCCACTACCGCGACGTGATGAGCGCCGCTTTCGCCCAGCTGACACCGATCGCGGTGCGCCTGGGCTACCCGGAAGAGTGAGGACCGTCCGATGAAACTGAGCAGCCACAGCCTGACCAACGGCGCACCGATCGACCGCGAATTCGCCGCCGGCGACACCGCCGGTTTCGCGCCGGACCGCAATCCCCACCTGGCCTGGAGCGATGTGCCCGAGGGCACCCGCTCGTTCGTGCTGATCTGCGTGGACCCGGATGTGCCGACCGTGCCGGACACCGTCGGCCGCAGCGATATGACGGTGCCACGCGACCAGCCGCGCTGCGACTTCGTGCACTGGGTGATGGCCGACATCCCTGCCAGCGTGCACGAGATCGCCGCGGGCAGCTGCAGCGATGGCTTCGTGGTCAAGGGCAAGGCCGCACCGGCCGGTCCGGCCGGCAGCCGGCAGGGCCTGAACGACTTCACCGGCTGGTTCGCCGGCAATCCGGACATGGCCGGTGATTACCTGGGCTACGACGGCCCGTACCCGCCGTTCAACGACGAGCGGCTGCACCGCTACTTCTTCCGTGTGTTCGCGCTGGACGTGGCCGTGCTGGCGTTGCCGGAGCGCTTCACCGCCGCGGATGTCCATCGCGCGATGCATGGCCATGTGCTGGCCGAGGCGGCGCTGCACGGCACCTACACGTTGAATCCGGCGCTGGCCTGACCGCGCAGCGTGTTTCTGCAGCGCCGGGCAATACGCCCAGCGGCAACGAAGAAGGGCGGCCCTGCGGCCGCCCTTCTGCATGCTTACTTCTTCTCGACGGCCGACTCGACCACCATGTCCAGCACATACGCCTGCGACGGCGCATCGGCCGGCGGGTTCTTCACCTCGTAGCGCTTCACCCGCACGACGTTGCGCACGCCGTCTTCGTGGGTGTAGCCCTCGATGTTGCCGTAGAAGTTCTCGAACTTGCCCGGCTCGCCCTGCTTGAGGCCCTTGTCGTCATACTTCACCTCGCGGACCTGCAGGCACTGGTAGTCCGGGATCAGCGGGTGCGAGCACTTCTCGGTCCGGGCGGCCACTTCCAGGAACACGGTTTCGCCGGCGCCGCCATAGCGGGTTTCAGCGGTGGGTTCCGGAGCGAAGACCAGCGTGTCGCCCTGTGCGCCGGTCAGGGTCAGCATGCCGGCGGCATCCTGCTCCGCCTTCAGTTCGCCCTGCAGGCGGCTGGATACGGCCTCGTCCAGCGCCATCAGCGACTTGTCCGCGCAGGCCATCATCGTCGAGGCCATCGCGCTGACACTCAGCTTTCCGTCGGCCAGGGTGTAACCGCCACTCATGCGGTTGCAGGTATTGCTGACCGACAGGCGGCCATCGACGAAGTCCAGGGTGACCGGCTTGTCTTCACGGGCGAACAGCGCGTCGATGCGCTTGCCGTCGGCGGCCGTGGCCTTCTGCAGCCGCCAGTGCTGGCTCTGCAGGCGCTGCGCGTCCAGATGCGCCAGCGTCTGCTGGTCTGCCGCCTTGGTCGCCGCCGGGGCCACGTCGTCGCCGCCGGTTCCGGCCGGGGCCGGGGTCTGGCTGCAGGCGGCCAGCAGGGCCAGCGGGAGGAGCAGGGTGAGCTTGCGGTTCATGGTGATTCTCCTTGGGGAACCGAGGGGGAAACGGGGCGGGGCCGGCAACGGGGTTGCCGTTCCCCGCCGCTGTTCAGGTGCCGGACGGCAACCACAGCAGCAGTGCGGCACCCAGCGCGATGCGGTACAGGGCGAACGCGGTGAAGCGGTGCGATTTGATGTAGCCCAGCAGCCACTTCACTACGATGAAGCCGGTGATGACGGCGGCAACGAACGCCACGCCGACATCGGCCCAGTTCTCGCTGGCCAGTTGTCCCTTCTTGGCCAGCTCGAGGAACGCATAGGCGCTGGCGGCGAACATGGTGGGAATGCCGACCAGGAACACGAACTCGGCGGCGGCTGCGCGACGGCTCAGGCCCAGCAGCATGGCCAGGAAGATGGCCGACGCCGAGCGCGAGGTGCCGGGGAACACGCCGGCCACCACCTGTGCCAGACCGACACCGATCGCCACCGTCCAGGTGACCTGGTCGCGGTCGGGCAGGCGCGCGGTATACAGCTCCACCAGCAGCATCCAGATGCCGCCGATGATCAGCGCCCAGGCGATCGGGCTGACCGTTTCCGGAAGTTCCCAGCCGAGCAGGCGCACCGGCAGCCCGACCACGGCGGTGACCAGGAATGCCGCGCCCAGCTTGAACACGTAGTCGCGGTTCTCGCGCTGCCCCAGGCCGGTGGCCAGACTCCACAGGCGCTGGCGGAACACCAGCACCACGGCCAGGATCGCGCCGGCCTGGATGATGATGTTGAAGAAATCCGAACGTGCGCCCAGCCAATGCTGGGCGATCAGCAGGTGGCCGGTACTGGAGATCGGCAGGAATTCGGTCAAGCCTTCGAGGATGCCCAGCAGCAGGGCGGAGAGCAGGTCGGACATGGACAGTGCGGGCGCGTGCGGCGGAAGAAGGTCGAGAGGATAGACCATCCATGCCGCACCAAAGGGGTGCATCCGCGTGCCTGCGCACCCCTTTGGTGCAGGCTGTGCCGCACTGACGCAGTGCACGCTGTGTGAAATCAAGGACTTGCAGGGCGCAAAAAGTTGGCACGGTCATTGCTGTACCTCAGCAGGCATTCATTCCCATCCGAGGTCGTACCGATGTCCGTGGAAAACGTTGAGAAGCTGATCAAGGACAACCAGATCGAGTTCGTCGATCTGCGCTTTGTCGACATGCGCGGTGTCGAACAGCATGTCACCTTCCCGGTCAGCATCGTCGAAGCGTCGCTGTTCGAAGAAGGCAAGATGTTCGATGGCAGCTCGATCGCCGGCTGGAAGGGCATCAACGAATCGGACATGGTCCTGCTGCCGGATCCGTCCAGCGCCTATGTCGATCCGTTCTACGCCGATCCCACTCTGGTGATCAGCTGCGACATCCTCGATCCGGCCACCATGCAGGCCTACGGCCGCTGCCCGCGCGGCATCGCCAAGCGCGCCGAGGCCTACCTGAAGTCCTCGGGCATCGCCGAATCGGCGTTCTTCGGCCCGGAGCCGGAATTCTTCATCTTCGACTCGGTCCGTTTCGCCAATGAAATGGGCAACACCTTCTTCAAGGTCGACTCGGAAGAAGCCGCCTGGAACAGCGGCGCGAAGTACGACGGCGCCAACAGCGGCTACCGCCCGGGCGTGAAGGGCGGCTACTTCCCGGTGCCGCCGACCGACACCCTGCACGACCTGCGTGCGGAAATGTGCAAGACGCTGGAACAGGTCGGCATCGAAGTGGAAGTGCAGCACCACGAGGTGGCCACCGCCGGCCAGTGCGAGATCGGCACCAAGTTCAGCACCCTGGTGCAGAAGGCCGATGAGCTGCTGCGCATGAAGTACGTCATCAAGAACGTCGCGCACCGCAACGGCAAGACCGTCACCTTCATGCCCAAGCCGATCGTCGGCGACAACGGCAGCGGCATGCACGTGCACCAGTCGCTGTCCAAGGGCGGCGCCAACCTGTTCTCCGGCGACGGTTACGGCGGCCTGAGCCAGCTGGCGCTGTGGTACATCGGCGGCATCTTCAAGCATGCCCGCGCCATCAATGCCTTCGCCAACTCGGGCACCAACAGCTACAAGCGCCTGGTGCCGGGCTTCGAAGCACCGGTGATGCTGGCCTATTCGGCGCGCAACCGTTCGGCGTCGTGCCGCATTCCGTGGGTCTCCAACCCGAAGGCACGCCGCATCGAAATGCGCTTCCCCGACCCGATCCAGTCCGGCTACCTGACCTTCACCGCGCTGATGATGGCCGGCCTGGACGGCATCAAGAACCAGATCGACCCGGGCGCACCGAGCGACAAGGACCTGTACGACCTGCCGCCGGAAGAAGAGAAGCTGATTCCGCAGGTCTGCTCCTCGCTGGACCAGGCGCTGGAAGCGCTGGACAAGGACCGTGAGTTCCTGAAGGCCGGCGGCGTGATGAGCGATGACTTCATCGACGGCTACATCGCGCTGAAGATGCAGGAAGTGACCAAGTTCCGCGCGGCGACCCACCCGCTGGAATACCAGCTGTACTACGCCAGTTGACCGGGCGGCGATGGCGGCGGGCTTCCCCCTCCCACCCGCCGCCATCGCCTCCGATCTTTGCGGCTGGGGAGCCGCAGGGTGGGCTCCGGCCCACCGTGGTAGAGCGGACCGTGGGTCCGTTGATCCAGGGGCAAGAGAGACCGGATACGCGACATGGGCCGCCCTCCCTCCCGCGTCGGTCGTGCAAGGAGAGAGGCACGACCGTCCCGGCCCCGTTCGTGTCCGGTGCAACAGCCACGGCCATCGATGTGATGGCCCGTGGTTGCCTGATGCCATCGCGCGTTGGCGCGCTGGCCCCATCCACCATCGGGACATGCGCATGAAACTGATCTCCGCCATCATCCGACCGTTCAAGCTCGACGAGGTCCGCGAGGCCCTCTCCGATGCTGGCGTGTCGGGCATCACCGTGACCGAAGTGAAAGGCTTCGGCCGCCAGAAGGGCCATACCGAGCTGTACCGCGGCGCAGAGTACGTCGTCGATTTCCTGCCCAAGATCAAGATCGAAACCGTGGTCACCGACGAGCGCGCCGATGCGGTGATCGAGGCGATCCAATCGTCGGCAGGTACCGGCAAGATCGGTGACGGCAAGATCTTCGTCACCGCCGTCGAACAGGTCATCCGCATCCGCACCGGCGAAATCGGTGCAGACGCGCTGTAACCCCCTTCCGGAGACTCCCCCAATGAAGATGCGCCTTCTTACCGGGTGGCAAGCCCGGTTCCATCTCGTGTGCCTGCTGATGCTGCTCAGCGCGCTGGCCGCGGGCGTCTGGCCGGGCAACGCCCACGCCCAGGCCCAGGTGACACCGTTGAGCAGTGAACCGGTAGCGGTCGAGCCGCTGCAGGCACCGGCCGCCGCCGCTCCCGCGGCTGCCGAGGCTGCGGCCCCGGCCTTCGATCACGGTGACGTCGCCTGGATGCTGACCTCCACCCTGCTGGTGCTGTTGATGGTGGTGCCGGGCCTGGCCCTGTTCTACGGCGGCCTGGTGCGTTCGAAGAACGTGCTGTCCGTGCTGAGCCAGATCCTGGTGGTGTTCTCGCTGGTGCTGCTGCTGTGGGTGTCCTACGGCTACAGCGCGGTGTTCAGCGCCGGCAATCCGTTCTTCGGTTCATTCACCGAGTTCGCGTTCCTGAAGGGCTTCACGCCCGACTCGGTGGGCAACACGCCGATCGCGGGCCTGCCGGATTATCTGTTCGTCGCCTTCCAGTCGACTTTCGCCGGCATCACCACCGCGCTGATCGTCGGTGCCTTCGCCGAGCGCATCAAGTTCCGTGCGGTGCTGCTGTTCTCGGCATTGTGGTTCACCTTCAGCTACATCCCGATGGCGCATATCGTCTGGGGCGGTGGCTACCTGGGTGAGCTGGGCGCGATCGACTTCGCTGGCGGTACCGTGGTGCACATCAACGCCGGCGTTGCCGGCCTGGTCGCCGCGTGGTTCGTCGGCAAGCGCCTTGGCTACGGCCAGACCGCGCTGAAGCCGCACAACGTACCGTTCACCTACATCGGCGCGATGCTGCTGTGGGTGGGCTGGTTCGGCTTCAACGCCGGCTCCGCCGCCGCGGCCGATACCGTGGCATCGCTGGCCTTCCTCAACACCGTGCTGGCCACCGCCGCCGCAGTGCTGGGCTGGACGCTGGTGGAAGCCATCGGCAAGGGCAAGCCGTCGGCGCTGGGTGCGGCCTCCGGCGCGGTGGCCGGCCTGGTCGGCATCACGCCCGCGTGCGGCACGGTCGGGCCGCTGGGTGCCATCGTCATTGGTTTCGTCGCCGGCACCGTCTGCGTGTGGGGCGTCACCGGTCTCAAGCGCCTGCTGAAGGTGGATGACACGGCCGACGTGTTCGGCGTGCACGGCGTCGGCGGCATCGTCGGCGCGATCCTCACCGGTGTGTTCAGTGCGCAGTCGCTGGGCGGCACCAAGGCCGATCTGGATATCGGCCACCAGGTGTGGGTGCAGGTGGTCAGCGTCGGCCTGACGGTGGTCTGGTCCGCCGTGGTGACCGCGGTCATCCTGCTGCTGGTGAAGGTGGTGGTCGGCCTGCGCGTGACCGAAGAGGCCGAACGTACCGGCCTGGACGTCACCTCGCACGGCGAATCCGCGTACGAGGCCTGATGCAGGGGCGGGCGGTCCGGAAGGGCCGCCCGCACGCTGTGCAGCCGGGGCATGCCCGGCTGCGTCCGTCAGGGCACCGGCCACGCGCCGCGTGCCCCTCCATGCACGATCCATCCCGATCGCGCACAATCAGGGGCATGCACCCGATCCGCACGTCCCTGCTGCTCTCGGCCTGCCTGCTGCTGGCCGCCTGTGCGTCCGCTCCGCCGGAGCCGCGCAATCCGCTCGCGACCTGGGTGCCCTCGCCGAACCACAACGCGCGGGGTCCGGTCATCATCGTCATCCACCACACCGAACAGGATTCGGTGCAGCAGAGCCTGCGCACGCTGCGCACCGCCAACAGTGGCGGCCGGGGCAGCGCGCATTACCTGATCGGCGCCGACGGCCATCGCTACCAGCTGGTGAGCGATCAACGTCGTGCCTGGCATGCCGGCACGGGCCGATGGGGCACCATCACCGACCTCAACTCGGCGTCCATCGGCATCGAGCTGGACAACAACGGCCGCACACCCTTCAGCGCGGCGCAGATCGAATCGTTGATCGTGCTGCTGCGCGACCTCACCGCGCGCTTGGACATTCCGCCGCGGCAGGTCATCGGCCACGCCGACCTGGCGCCGACGCGCAAGCAGGATCCCAGCCGTTTCTTCCCGTGGCAGCAGCTGGCAGAGGCCGGCTTCGGCGTGTGGCCGCGTGCCAGCGATGGCCCCGCACCGGAAGGCTTCGATGCCTGGAATGCGCTGGCCCGCTTCGGTTACCCGCTGGAGGATCGGGACGCGGCGGTGGCCGCGTTCCACCGTCGATTCCGTGGCAGCGATGATCTGCCGAAGACGCTGGATGCGGAAGACGCGCGCATCCTGTACTCGCTGCTGCTGCAGACGCCGTGACCGGCAGCGCCGGGTCGGAATGCCGGTAGCGCCGGGCCATGCCCGGCGAGCGCACAGCGCGGGATCCGCTTTCCGCCGGCCATGGGCCCGCGCTACACCTGCATGAGGTTGCCGGGCCAGCACCCGCCCCACTACATTGCGACCATGATCACTGTTAAGTCGTTGCCGCACGCGCTGCTCCTCCTGCTCGGTGCAGCCCTGCTCGCCGCGTGTTCCACCACCGGCACCCGCCCAGGCACGCCTGCCGCTGCCACGCCCGCTGCGGCCACCTACGCCAGGGTTGAATGGAGTGCGCTGCCACCGGTCTCGGACAGCGACCTGCAGGCCGGCTTCGTCGCCTGGCGCAGCAGCTGCACCCGCCTGAAGAACGATGCGGTCTGGGCCAGACCCTGCGCCACAGCCGCTGCGGTTTCAGACAAGGACCCGGCCGACATCCGCCAGTTCCTGCAGCGTGATCTGGACGTCTATGCGCTGCGTGCGGGTGGCCAGCAGGCCGAAGGCCTGATCACCGGCTACTACGAGCCGATCTACCCCGGCAGCCTCAGCCGCACGGACACGGCAACAGTGCCGGTCTATGGCACCCCCGACGATCTGATCGTGGTGCAGCTGGACAGCGTCTACCCCGAACTGAAGGGCAAGCGCCTGCGCGGCCGCCTGGACGGCAAGGTACTCAAGCCCTATGACGACGCAGGCACCATCGCCGGCAAGGGTGCCAAGGCGCCGGTACTGGCCTGGCTGACCGATCCGATGGATCTGCAGCTGCTGCAGATCCAGGGCTCGGGCCGGGTTCGCCTGGCCGATGGCACGCAGGTGCGGCTGGCCTACGCCGAGCAGAACGGCCATCCCTATCGCGCGATCGGCCGCTGGCTGGTGGAGCAGGGCGAGCTGCGCAAGGAAGACGTCACCATGGACGCCATCCGCACGTGGGCGAAGGCCAATCCCGCGCGTGTTCCGGAGCTGCTGCGCAGCAATCCCAGCTACGTGTTCTTCGTGCGCAGCGCGGACAGCCCGGAAGGCCCGCGCGGTTCGTTGAACGTACCGCTGACTGCCGGCTACAGCGTTGCCGTGGATCGCACCGTGGTACCGCTGGGCAGCCTGCTGTGGCTGTCGACCACCCGTCCGGACGGTACGCCGCTGGTACGCCCGGTGGCCGCGCAGGATACGGGTGGCGCCATTGCCGGCGAAGTCCGCGCCGATCTGTACTGGGGCACCGGTGATGCCGCTGGGAAGCTGGCCGGCGACATGAAGCAGCAGGGCAGCCTGTGGATGCTGTGGCCGAAGGGTGTGGCATTGCCGGCCCGCTGACCGCTGACCGCTGACCGCTGACCGCTGACCGGGCTGCGGCGATGCCCGCGCGAGGTAGCGGTCGCGGGCCATGGGGATTGGCGGACGAATGGTCAAATTTTAAGGATTTTACGTAGCAAATAGTCCTGGAAAGGGGCGCAAAGTGGACCTGTCGAAACCCACTCACTTCGCAGGAGATTCCACCATGAACACCGTCACCCGCACCCTGGCCGCCACTGCCCTGGCTCTGTCCCTGCAGGCCGGCCTGTCCGCCCAGGCTGCGCAAGCGGCGCCCTCCACCGCCGTCACCGCCGTCGCCCGTACCGCCAGCACCCTCACCACCGCCGATGGCGTGCAGCTCTACTACAAGGACTGGGGTCCGAAGGATGGCCCGGTGGTCACCTTCAGCCACGGCTGGCCGCTGGACTCGGACAGCTGGGAATCGCAGATGATCTTCCTGGCCGACCATGGCTACCGCGTGATCGCGCATGACCGCCGCGGTCATGGACGCTCCAGCCAGCCGTGGGAAGGCAACGACATGGACCACTATGCCGATGACCTGGCCACGGTGATCAACACGCTGGATCTGCATGACGTGACGCTGGTGGGCTTCTCCACCGGGGGGGGCGAAGTGGCGCGCTACATCGGCCGCCATGGTACCGGCCGGGTGAAGAAGGCCGTGCTGATCAGCTCGGTGCCGCCGCTCATGCTCAAGACCGCCGACAACCCCGGCGGCGTACCGATCGAAGTGTTCGATGGCCTGCGCAAGGCGCAGCTGGAAAACCGCTCGCAGCTGTACCGCGACATTCCCTCCGGCCCGTTCTATGGCTTCAACCGCCCCGGCGCGAAGGTTTCGCAGGCCATGATCGACGCCTGGTGGGCGCAGGGCATGCTGGGCGGGCACAAGAACACCTACGATTCGATCGCCGCATTCTCGGCAACCGATTTCCGCCAGGACCTGAAGAAGTTCGACGTGCCGACGCTGGTGATCCACGGTGATGACGATCAGATCGTGCCGATCGATGTTGCCGGCCGCATGTCGGCCAAGCTGATCAAGGGCGCCCGCCTGATCGTCTACCCGGGTGCGCCGCATGGCCTGACCGAAACCCACAAGGACAAGGTCAACCAGGACCTGCTGGCCTTCCTGCAGCAGAAGTGAGTGCAGGGCCCCGGCGGTGAGCCGGGGCCTTCTGCCGTGATCGACGGGCGCATGGCAGGTCATCGCCGGGCCCCTGCGGTGCCCGCTGGGCGATAATGCCGTCCTCTGAACTCTCCGGCTGCCTCCACAGCCAGGACTCCGGCAATGAAGAACGCAAAGAAGTACTACAAGCACTGGGCCGAATCGGGCCTCGGCAAGGGCAACGTGCTGATGGAAGCACGGGGCGACAGGATCGTCCGCCAGGTGGAGATCTACGGCTCCAAGCTGGTATGGGCCGATGAAAACGGCCAGAGCGATGACCGTTTCATGCTGGCCGACCAGCCCGTCTCGTTCCTGGATTTCGATTCCGACGATGAGATCAGCGCGCGCGAATTTGAAATCGCGTGGAAGAAGGCCAGGGAAGCGACCGGTTATCCGTCTGCCTGACGCCCGGCAAACCGGCGTCCCCGATGGCTGCCAGAACTGAAATGTTATAAAGTTTCATTTTTGGCACTCGATCTCCTTCCCCATGAAGACCCCCACGCTGCTGGCTGCCCTGGCGGCGGCTCCCCTTGCCCCTGACGCATTGGCGCAGTCAGCCGACGCGGCGCTCACCCTGGGCAAGGTCGATGTCCACCAGCACCGGGAAGGCGCCCTCAGCGCGCACCAGGTACTCACCTCCGTTGACGTTCTGGGCGCAGACCAGATTGAAGACCGCACCGTGTCCCACAGCTGGGAACTGCTGGGGCAGATGCCCGGCATCCAGCTGACCGAAACACGCCAGGGTGCCGAGTCGGGCAAGGTCAGCTTCCGCGCCTTCAATGGCGAGGGTTACCTCAATGCCATCAAGACCCTGATCGATGGCATCCCGAGCAACGTCAACAGCGGCAACCAGCGCTTCATCGACATGCTGTTCCCGCTGGAAATCAGCTACATCGAGGTGGTGCGCGGGACCAACGATCCGCGTTATGGGCTGCACAACATCGGCGGCAACGTGAACTTCGGCACCCGCCAGGGCGGCAGTTACACCGATGCGCGGCTGGCCTATGGCAGCTACAACACGCGCGATGCGCAGCTGGCGGTGGGCCGCGAATCCAACGGCTTCGCGCAGAACTACTTCATCGGCACCCAGGCCAGCGACGGTTATCGCGAGCACGACACCTCCAGGAAATATTCGCTGGGCGGCAAGTGGTTCTACGGTTCACTGGACGATGGCCTGCGCGTGGGCCTGACCGCGCGCGCCTATCACCACGAGGCGGACGAGCCCGGCTTCATGACGGCCGAGGAACTGCGCACGCACCGCCGTGGCAGCGACCTGCGCAACGCCCATGACGGCGACGACCGCGACATGCGCCAGTTCGCTGCGCATCTGGACCTGAAGCTGTCCGACGCGCTCGTTCTCGGCACCCGGCTGTACTACAACCGTTACCAGGACGATCGGCGCGTGACCTTCAGCGACCTGCCCACCGGCAACCTGCCGCGCCAGCGGCGGCTGTGGGACGAGCGCCAGGCCGGCCTGCTCACCACGCTTACCTGGCAGCCCGCAGCCACGCTGACGGTGGAGGGCGGGTTGAACTACGAGCAGCAGGACAACGGTTACATCCGCGAGCGGTATGCCTACGCCGAACCCACCGATTTCACCCGCCCGCCGGCCCGCGTGCAGAACGACGACCGCCACAGCTTCGACAACGTGGGCGCTTATCTGCAGGCCATCTATCAGCCAGCCGCCGCCTGGAAGATCGTGCCGGCCTATCGCGTGGACCGCTTCAATGGTCGCACGCGGTTGATGGATGGCACCCGCGGGCGGCTGCAGGACTACGGCACCATCGGCCAGCCCAAGCTGAGCGTCATCCACAGCCTGGGCGACACCACCCACGTCTACGCGAACTGGGGCCGCACGTTCCAAGTGCTGACCGGCGCCACCGCGCCGGCCTATCTCACGCCCGGGCAGACGCCGATGCGCCCTTCCACCAACACCGGCATGGAGCTGGGCCTGAAGTTCCAACCCTTTGACGGCGCCCAGGCCCGCCTGGCGATATGGCAGCAGGATGCGGAGAACGAGGTGTCCAACATGCCGGCCACCGGCACCACCGTCACCCTGGGCAAGACCCGGCGCCGTGGCGTGGACGCGCAGTTGAGCCTGCAGGTGGGCGACGATTGGACGGTGTGGGCCTCGCATGCGTACCAGGAAGCGAAGATCACCCGCGACAACCGCGCCCCCGGCGTGTCCCTGCAGGGCCGCGAAGTGGCCGCCACCCCGCGCCACATCAGCAACCTGGGCGTGGACTACCAGGCCAGCCAGGCACTGCGGCTGGGCCTGCAGGCGCGCGCGCAGGGCGACTACTACCTGGAAGAGCGCAACGTGGCCGGCAGATTCGGCGGCTTCGCCGTGCTCGACCTCACTGCCGCGTACCGGATCAATCCGCGCTGGAGCGTGGACCTGCAGCTGAAGAACGTCACCGGACGTGAGTACGCTTACGCGTGGTACGACAGCTTCTTCTGGGACAGTGCCCGGCCGATGTTCTCGCCTGCCCCCGGCCGCACCGTCTTCGTCGGCCTCAGCATGAAGCTGTAGCCCGGCGGGGCGCTTCGGGCTGCGGAAGGAACGCATCTGCCACGCTTTTGCACTACATTGGTGCAATGTCCGACCCCGCGCCGCCACCGTCCCTCGATGCCCTGGGTACCCCCTTGGCCTGGGCCGCTGCCGACGGCCGCATCACCGGCTGCAATCCGGCCTTCGGCCGCTGGCTGGGCGTCAGCGGCCGTCGCCTGCTGGGCCAGCCCCTGGCGGCGCTGGAGGTGCAGGGAGAGGCGCTGGCCCACTTCCTGGCCCGCGACGAGCGTGACAGCCTGCGCCTGCACCGGCTGGCACTTGCGGTACCGGGAGAGGCACCCCGCTTCGCCGAAGGCTGGATGAGCCGCCGTGATGATGGCGGCTGGCTGCTGGAGGCGCATCCGGTCGATGAGTTCCCCGGGCTTGACCCCACCCAGGCCTTGCCGAGCGCACTCAGCGCGGCGCTGAAGGGCCTGGCCCACGAACTGCGCAACCCGCTGGCTGGCCTGAAAGGCGCGGCGCAGCTGCTGGCGCGCCGTGCCGCACAGCGCGATGCCAGCGAGCGCGAACTGATCGAACTGATCGGTTCGGAAATCGAACGCCTCAACGGGTTGCTTGACCAGCTGCTGTCGCCGGCGCCGGCCGCACCGCATGCCGCCTTGAACATTCATGCAGCACTGGAGCGCGTGCTGCGCCTGGCCGAGAACGAAGCGGGCTGGGCGGTGCGCCTGCAACGCGACTACGACCCCAGCATTCCCGAGCTGGATGGCGACGCCGACCGCCTTACCCAGGCAGTGTGGAACCTGGTGCGCAATGCGATCCAGGCCGGCGCGGGCACCATCACCCTGCGCACGCGCGTGGAGCATGGTGCGCGGGTTGCCGAGCGGCTGCATACGCTGGCGCTGCGGCTGGAGATCGCCGACGACGGTCGTGGCGTACCCGAGGAGCTGGCCGAACACCTGTTCCTGCCCCTGGTCAGTGGTCGCGCCGAAGGCACCGGCCTGGGCCTGGCGCTGGCCCAGCAGGTCGCGCGCGAGCATCGCGGCACGCTGACCTACCGCTCGCGGCCCGGCCATACCGTATTCACCCTGCTGCTGCCGATCGGCAGCGGCACCGTTCCGGCCGAGGAGGCCCCGCGCGATGTCTGACGCGTCCCCTTCACCCCAGCGGATCTGGGTGGTCGACGATGACCGCGCCGTGCGCTTCGTGCTGTGCACCGCGCTGCGCGAGGCGGGCTACCGGGTCGATGATTTCGACAGCGCCGCCGCCGCCCTGCAGGCGCTGGCCGAGGGCTCTCCGCCGGCACTGCTGTTCACCGATGTGCGCATGCCCGGCGATGACGGCCTGGTGCTGCTCGACAAGCTCAAGGCTGCCTTGCCACAGCTGCCGGTGGTGGTGATGTCGGCCTACACCGATGTCGCCAGCACGGCGGGCGCCTTCCGCGGCGGCGCGCACGAATTCCTGTCCAAGCCGTTCGATCTGGATGATGCCGTAGCGCTGGCCCAGCGCGTGCTGCCGGCGGTCGCGCCGGCACTGGCCGCGCCGGTACCGGCCACGGAGGCCTCCGCCGACCCGTCGCCGCAGCTGGTTGGCGATACGCCGCCGATGCGCGCGCTGTTCCGCGCCATCGGCCGGCTCGCGCAGGCGCCGCTGGCAGTGCTCATCACCGGTGAAACCGGCACCGGCAAGGAGCTGGTGGCCAACGCGCTGCACCGCGAATCGCCGCGTGCGCAGGGCCCGTTCGTGGCATTGAACACCGCCGCCATTCCCGCCGAGCTGCTGGAGAGTGAACTGTTCGGCCATGAAGCCGGTGCGTTCACCGGCGCACAGCGCCGGCACATCGGCCGCTTCGAGCAGGCCGACGGTGGCACCCTGTTCCTCGATGAAATCGGCGACATGCCCCTGCCGCTGCAGACGCGCCTGCTGCGCGTGCTGGCGCAGGGCGAGTTCTTCCGTGTCGGCGGTCGCGAACTGATCCGTGTCGATGTGCGCGTGATCGCAGCGACCCACCAGGACCTGGAAGGACGGGTGGCGCAGGGGCTGTTCCGCGCCGACCTGCTGCATCGCCTGGACGTGGTGCGCCTGCAGCTGCCGCCGCTGCGTGAGCGCCGCGAGGACATCGCGCAGCTGGCCACCACCTTCCTGGCGGCGGCCGCACGCCGGCTGGATACGCCGACCAAGCGCTTGACCGCCGCTGCCTTGCAGGCGCTGCGCGAGCACGACTGGCCGGGCAATGTGCGCGAACTGGAGAACGTGTGCTGGCGGATGGCCGCACTGGCCGCCGCCGACACCATCGGCGTGGCCGACGTGGATACCGCGCTCAACCGGGCACGCACCCGGCGCAGCAGCACCGGCGGCACCGACCCGGGGCAGTGGGAGGCGCTGCTGTCGGAGTGGGCGCGGCGGCAACTGGCGGAGGGCGTGGAAGGGCTGCATGCGCAGGTGCGCGAGCGCGTCGATCACGCCCTGCTGGACGCTGCCCTGCAGATCACCCACGGTCGCCGCGCGGAAGCAGCGGCGCGGCTGGGCCTGGGCCGCAACACGCTGACCCGCAAGCTGGGCGCAGGCCGCCGCCGCGGCCCCCATTGAACGGTCCCTGCACGCGATCCTCGCATCCGCTTGCCGAACCGTTGATCCCTCATGGACGATGCCGTCCGTAGTGTCACCTGCAAGGAGTCTTCGATGCGCCTGTTACCTGCCCTTCTTCCGCTGTCCGCCGCCGCGCTGCTGTCCGCGTGTGGCAGTACGCCGAAGCCGCAGCCCACGCCACCGCCGCCGGTCGTGACCAGTACCGCACAGCAGGCCGAGGCGAATCTGGCCCCGGCGTCGGCCAGCATCGTCAGTGGCCGGCTGGTGCTGAAGGTCGAACCGGCAGGCGTACATATCACCGGCCTTGTCGGTGGCCTGCAGCCGATGCAGCAGGCAGGCTTCCATATCCACGAGCGTGGTGATTGCAGCGCTGTGGATGCCAGCAGTGCGGGCAATCACTTCAATCCCGGCGGCGTCGCGCACGGTCGCGCCGGTGCCGGCACGCATCACCTGGGCGACATCGACAACCTGCGTGCCGATGCCCAGGGCCGCGCCAACGTCGACATCCACCTCAAGGGCGTTACTCTGGGCGGAGGCGCCGCCACCGATATCGCAGGACGCGCATTGGTCGTGCATGCCAATGCCGATGACTATCGCAGCCAGCCTGCCGGCAATGCCGGCGTTCGCATCGCCTGCGGCGTGATCCGCGTGACGCGCTGATCGCCGCCGGCCATCTTCCAAGGAGAGCATCCATGCGTCTGATCCATACTTCGCTGTTCGCGGCCATCGCCACCCTGGGCCTGGCGGCCTGCGGCAAGCCGGCCGACACCCCGCAGACCGAGACGCCGCCGGCCGCGCCGGCCGAGAGCGCAACCACCGAACCGGCGCCCGCTGCAGAACCGGCGTCCACCGCCGATGCCTCGGCCACGGCCGAGCTGGCACCCACCCAGGGCAACGAGACCAAGGGCAGCGTCACCTTCAAGCGGGTTGACGGCAGAGTGCACGTCACGGGCCAGATCAGTGGCCTGAAGCCCGGCAGCGAACACGGTTTCCACATCCACGAGAAGGGCGACTGCAGTGCGCCGGACGGCACCAGCGCCGGCGGTCATTTCAACCCGGGCAAGCAGGACCATGGCAGCGTGGCCAGTGATCCGCACCACGGTGGCGACATGCCCAACATCAAGGCCGACGACAAGGGCGTGGCCACCATCGATGGCCCGGTGTCGAGCAACGTGAACATCGGCAAGGGCGATGATTTCGACATCATCGGCCGTGGCCTGATCGTCCACGCCGATCCGGATGACTACACCAGCCAGCCGACCGGCAACGCCGGTGCGCGCCTGGCCTGCGCAGTGATCCAGAAGGCCCCGTAAGGCCGGCCCCGCTGGATTGGAAAACGCCGGCGCAGGCCGGCGTTTTTCTTTGCATCCCTTTCTGTAGAGCCGAGCCCCGGCTCGGCTGCTTTTCCGGCGGCCTGAGCCGAGCATGGGCTCGGCTCTACAACACGCGGCCGCCGTTTCCTTTTCAGCGCGCCAGCAACTCGCGCGCGTCCTGTCCGGCCTCGCAATGCACGAACAGCACCGGCACACCGTGTGCTTCCAGCACTGCCGCCATCTGCCGCTGGCGCATCAGGAACTGCTCATAGATGCCCTGCAGGCGATCGCAGTCGCCACTGTCATGACTGTAGTGGGCGCACCAGCCGGCCGGATCGAACAACGCCATGCGCGCCTCGCCATGGCTGTAGCGCAGCAACGGCTCCGGTGCGGCCTCAAGCCACTCATCCTCGCCCGGCGCCATGATCGCTGTCTCGATCAACGGCCACAGCGCGGCCAGGCCCTGGTTGTCGTACTGCATCGACATCATCGCGGCCAGGTCGTTCACGGTGAAATAGCGCGCATGCTCGATGCGGGCACCGAAACTGTTCTGCGCCATCAGCGCGGTATCGGCATGGGCCATGCCATTGGCCAGCAGCACCTCTTCCAACGCATCGGCCACCGCACGGGTGGTCGCCACATCACTGCCGGTCAGCAGGAACGGCAGCACACGCAGGCCGCCACCCACCAGCGTCGCATCGGCCTGGAACGGCAGCGGCACATCGCCATTGGCATCGGTACCGAAGGCCAGCAGCCGCGGGCCCTGGTTGCGGCCCGGCGCGCGCATCTGCAGTTCTTCCAGACGGCGATGGATCGGCCAGCCCGGTCGCAGCACTTCAGCCGGGTCGAAATGGGCGGCGGCCAGGACCAGGTCCAGCTCGGCCACGGCCGGCACCAGCTTGGACAGGTCTCGGCCGACGCGCTCGGCCAGTTCACCGGCCTGGTCTGCGCTGAGTACCGCCTGGCGGGGGATCTCGCCGCCGGCCAGTTCCAGGGCCAGCACGCCAAGGGCATTCATCGCGGGGTCGGGTTTGCTCATGGTTCCACGGTTGGCCCATCACAGGGCGGCAGCTACACTTGGCCCCATTATGCCTGCTCTGTCGTGCAGGCCATGTTGCAGACACCCTCATCCATGCCAGGTATCTCCATGCCCAACGCTCGTCCCGTCGCCATTCTCGGTGGCGTCCGCATTCCGTTCTGCCGCCAGAACACCGCGTATTCGGATGTCGGCAACCTCGGCATGTCGGTACGCACGCTGGGTGCGCTGGTCGAACGCTTCGGCCTGCACGGCCAGCAGCTGGGTGAAGTGGCGATGGGTGCGGTAATCAAGCACTCCAGCGACTGGAACCTGGGCCGCGAAGCCACGCTGTCCTCTGGGCTGTCGCCGCTCACCCCGGGCATCACCCTGCAGCGCGCCTGCGGCACGTCGCTGGACAGCATCATCACCGTCGCCAACAAGATTGCCCTGGGCCAGATCGAATCGGGCATCGGCGGCGGGTCGGACACCACTTCCGACGTGCCGATCGTGTACGGCAAGAAGCTGCGTGCACGCCTGCTGGCCGCCAACCGCGCCAAGAGCACCGGCGACAAGATCCGCGCGCTGACTTCCGGCTTCAAGTTCTCCGAACTCAAGCCCGAGTTCCCGGGCGTGGCCGAACCGCGCACCGGCAAGAGCATGGGCGACCATTGCGAGGACATGGCCAAGGAATGGAACATCTCGCGCGACTCGCAGGACGAGTGGGCGGTGTCCTCGCACAAGAAGCTGGCCGCCGCCTATGAGCGTGGCTTCTTCAACGACCTGATCGCGCCGTTCCGCGGCGTGGAGCGCGACAACATCCTGCGCCCGGATACCTCGCTGGAAAAGCTGGCCACGCTGAAGCCTGCGTTCGACAAGGTGTCCGGCCGCGGCACCCTGACCGCCGCCAACTCCACGCCGCTCACCGATGGTGCCGCGGCGGTGCTGCTGGCCAGCGAGGAATGGGCCCGCGCCCACGGGCACGAGCCGCAGGCCTACCTGCGCGATGCGCATGTCTCGGCCGTCGATTTCGTGCACGGCGAAGGCCTGCTGATGGCACCGACCGTGGCCGTGCCTGAGATGCTCAAGCGCAATGGCCTGACTCTGCAGGACTTCGACATCTACGAAATCCACGAAGCGTTTGCCGCACAGGTGCTGTGCACCCTGCGCGCGTGGGAGAGCGAGGATTACTGCCGCAACCGGCTGGGCCTGGAGGCACCGCTGGGCCGCATCGATCCGGACAAGATCAATCTGCTGGGCTCGTCGCTGGCTACCGGTCACCCGTTTGCCGCTACCGGTGCGCGTGTGATCGCCACGGCCGCAAAGCAGCTGGCCGAACGCGGCGGCGGCCGCGCGCTGGTGTCGATCTGCACGGCAGGCGGCATGGGCGTGGTGGCGATCGTCGAGCGCTGATCGCTGCAGAAGGCTGTACATGGAAAAGCCGCCCGGATGGGCGGCTTTTTCGTTGCGGACCCGGTGGGGTGCCGACCCTTCGCCGGCACTGCACCGGTCAGGGAAGACGGGGGTTGCCGAACTCGTCGCGCTCTTCGTTGGCGTTGTACACCGGCGGTTGCGGCACCGTCGGCAGATCTTCCACGGTGGCGCGCGGCGGCACTTCATCGGCACCGGCCCCTGCCGTGCGCACCAGCGCCACACTGTCCTCGCCGCGCTGCAGGCGCAGCGCGTTGGCCAGGCACTGTGCAGCCAGGGCATGTTCACCCCGCTGGGCGAACAGCTCACCCAGCGCTTCCCAGGCCGGGGCACCGGCGCCGCTGGCGATCGCTTCGTGCAGGAACGTATCGGCAGCGTCCCATTGCTGCTGGGCCAGGGCGACGCGGCCCTGTGCCAGGCGCAGCGCCGCCGAATCGTCATGCACGTTGCGCCAGCGCTGCAGGTTGGCCTGGCGGGTGGCGAGGCGTTCGGCCGGCAGGCGGCCATACAGGGCCACCAGTTCGTCGTCCCACCGCTGGTCCAGGGCGTGCTCCAGCGCCAGCAGCGCCGGCTCGTCCCAGTTCAGCGCCACCGCGCGGCTGGCATAGGCGCCCACCACGTCGGGGGTCGGCCGCAGCGCTTTCGGCGTGGCTTCCCACTGCGCGGCCAACGCATTGACGTCGGCCGCTTCCAGCAGCGCCTGCGCGGCCAGGCGCGCTTCCAGTTCGCTGTTGGATTCGGCCGGCAGCACCTTGCTCTGACGCAGGGCGCCCAGCTGTCCATACGCTTCGTGCGCACGACCGGCGCGGGCCAGTGCCTCGGTGCGCAGCCACAGGCCACGCGGCGGAAGCGGCTGGATCGCGGCCACGTCCAGCACGTTGATCGCGTCCACCGGCAGGTCGCGCGCCAGCAGTTGCTCGGCGCGCAGCAGCGCCTGCAGGGTGGCATCGGATTCACCCAGCCGCTGCAGCAGCGCCTCACCTGCGCTGGCGTCAGCACGTGCCTGTGCACTGCGCACGGCATTGGCCAGCGCCACCGCGCTCACTTCCGGATCCTTGGCGGCGCCGTCGAGCAGCTTTTCCGCGCGCTGCCACTGCCCGTGCTCGTAAGCCTGCAGGCCATCGATCAGGCGCACCCGGCCCTGCTTGCGGCGGTAGCGGCCCCACGCACGGAACGGTGCGGCGATCAGGCTCCACAGCAGCCACAGCACCAGGACTGCAATCACAGTCAGCAGCGCCACCTTCGGCAGGTTGCTGTGATAGTCGTAGCCGCCATAGCGCAGAATCACTTCGCCGTAGCGGTTGAGATCGTCGGTGCCGAGCCATTGCGCGGCGACCACACCAATGGCCACGGCCAGCAACAGCACGACCAGGGATTGCAGGGGTTTCATTCGGGTAGCCTCCGGTCGGTCTGGGTGCGCAGCTGTTGCAGGGTGCTGCCTAGGACGGTGTTGCTGGTCTGCAAGGGAAGCTCGCGCAAGGCCTGCAGTTCAGCACGCTGCGCGCGCAGGGCCGGTGAATCCGGCCAGCGCCGCTGTGCCCACTGCTCCACGCGCGACAGCGCGGCGTCACGGCCGGCACGGTCGCCGCGCTCGATCGCCGCCCGGGCCAGGGTCAGTTCCAGTTGCAGCGCATCGTCGGCGTTGCGCCGTTCGGCGGCGGTCAGCGGACCGTTCTGGCGGCTCGGGCTGATATCGACGAAGGGCGCCAGAGCGGCCTGCCACCACGCTCGCGTCTGGTCGCCGGCCGGCGTACTGGCCACCTGGGTCGGCAGCCCCTGCAGGGCGCCGGCCAACGCATCCAGTCGCTGCAGCGCCTGAACGCGGGGTCCGGCACCCAACGCATCGAGGGCATCGCGCTCCTGTACCAGCGCCTGGCGCAGGTTCAGGCCCTCGCTGTCGGGCAGCGCGGCCAGCGCGGTCGCGGCCTGTGCATAAAGACGGCGGGCACCTTCGACATCGTCGGCGTAGTTCAAGCGCTGTGCGGCCTGGGTCAGCAGCAGTTCGGCCTCGTCGCGCTGCACGGCCTGCCGGCCCTGGTTGGCGCTGTCGGCGAGCTTGGCGAGGTTTTCCTCCAGCAGCGCGCTGCGCTGCGACAGGCCCAGCATCTCGTCGCGCAGCACACGGTTGGTTGCGGCCGCGTCCTGCAGGCGTTGGCTGGTTGCGCGCTGGTGGCGACGCAGCGCATCCAGCGTGGCCTCCAGGCCCTGCAACTGCACCGCCATCGTCCGCGACTGTGCTTCCTGCTCATGCTGTTGCTGCTGCCAGAAACGCCAACCGGCATAGCCCCCTGCACCGAGCACGGCCACCACCGCCAGCGGCAGCAGCAGCCAGCGCAGGGAGCGGCGGGGTGGGGAAACGGGGGCGGTGTCGTTCATCAGGCTTCCTTGTCGGCGGCGTCGCCGGAAGGGTTCCGGCAGGCAGCGTCAGGCACAGCATCCCTGTTGCCGACGACAGCGGCAAGCGTGACCCACGTCCCTGTTCAGGTCGCTGCCGGCCCGGTGAGCGTGGTGTGTGCAGCGGCGATCAACTGCGGGGTGGTCGGCCCCGCGCTGCGTACCACCCGCAGGCCCAGCGCCTGCACCTGCACGCCCAGCCGTTCGCTGGCGACCAGTGCGGTGGCATGGGCCTGCAGCCGCTGCTGCCACTGCGGCGACAGCTGCTCCCACACACGTTGCAGGGCTTCACCGCTGCTGACCGCCATCAGCCAGGGCGCAGAACACTCTCCCAGCCGTGACAGGGCGCGAGGCGACAGGCGCAGTGGTTGGCGCCGATAGACATCGGCACGTTCGATGCTGGCACCCGCCGCCTGCAGCCGGGCGGCAATCAGGCCCCGGCCACCGGGCGCGGTGACCAGCCCGATCCGCAGGCCCTGTACCGCCGCCAGTACCGGCAGGGCCAGCAGCCCCTCGCTGTCCATCCGCTGCGGCGCGTGGACCTCGCTGATGCCGTGCGCCTGCAACGCGCGTGTGGTGCCCTCGCCGACCGTCAGCCACGGGCTGTGCTGCGCCGGGCGCAGCGGCAGCAGCGCGGCAGCCGCCGTGACGGCTGCGGGGCTGGTGAACACCACCCGATCGCAGTTCAGCGCGCGTTGCAGCTGGCGCACCACGGCAGGGCCCTGCAAGCGTTGCAGCCGCCACGGCGACAGCGCCACCAGCTGCCCGCCGAGCCCAGCAACGGCGCGGCGCAGCGCCGCATGTTGGCCCTGCGGACGCAGCGAGATCAGCGTCCAGCCCGCGCCGCGGCACGCGCTGCCAGTGGGTATCGTATGGTCATCCATTGCCTGCATTATGCGGGCCCGCCGTTGTCGTGGTTGCTGCTCCGATGTCTGTTGATGCCCTGAGCTCCTCGTTGGCCTCCCTGCAGGAGGTGCTGGACTGCATGCCTGCGGTCCGTGCCATGCAGATCCGCCTGGACGGCTATGCCGATGGCGTGCTGCGCATCACCGCGCCGCTGACGGCGAACGTCAACGACAAGGGCAACGCCTTCGGCGGCAGCCTGGCCTCGGTGCTGACCCTGTCCGGCTGGGCGCTGGTCAGCCTGCGCCTGCGCCTGGCCGGCCACGACGCCGAGGTCTACGTGGCCGACAGCAACCTGCGCTACCTGGCACCGGTCTACGAAGACCTGCACGCGCAGGCCGAGGCGGCCGAAAGCGGTGCCTGGGACACTTTCCTGGCCACCTTCCGCCAGCGTCGCAAGGCCCGCATCAGCATCATCGCTACCCAGCCGGCCGCCGACGGCCGGGCCGCTGCCGAGTTCAGCGGTCGCTTCGTTGCCTTCGCCAAAGGGTAGGATGGCAGGCTGACGCCCTGCGGAAACCCCTGATGCGCCGCCTCATCCAGATCCTGTTGAGTTCCCTGCTGCTGGTCAGCGCCATGGCCGGTGCCGACGAGCTGAGCCGCAAGCAGCGCAAGATGCTGGAAGAGACCCAGATCGCCTACGGGGCGACGATCCGCTGGGGCAGCATGGACGACGCCATCGGCTACCTGGATCCGGTGCTGCGCAAGGAAAAGCCGCCCACCGAGTTCGAGCTCAACCGTTATGCACAGCTGCGGGTGTCCTCCTACCGCGAGCGCAGCAGCGCCTCGCTGCCCGATGGCCAGGTCGAGCGCCGGGTGGAAATCGGCGTCATCAACCAGAACACCCAGGCCGAGCGCACCGTGGTGGTGACCGAGCGGTGGCGCTGGGATGCCGAGGCCAAGCGCTGGTGGCAGGCCGGTGGCCTGCCGGATCTGTGGCAGGGGCAGTGACGGGCCGCGTCCGGCTTGTGCGACAATCGGCGCCCGCTTATCGACCCGTGACCTGAGTGAATTACGAAGAGTTGCTGGCCTTTGCAGGCCGAAACCCGATGCTGTCCGCGGCCCTGGTCGGCCTGACCGTGGCCCTCATCGTCACCGAAATCCGCCGCCTGTTCCGGGGCTTCAAGGGCATCAAGCCCGCCGAACTGACCCAGCTGATGAATGCGGGCGGCACGGTGGTGGTGGACCTGTCCGCCAGCGGTGACTTCGAAAAGGGCCACATCGCCGGCAGCCGCAATGCGCAGGCCAGCGCGTTCGGCCCGGAGCACAAGCTCGTGGCCAGCGCCAAGCAGGCGCCGGTGGTTCTGGTGTGCCGAAACGGCAACGCATCGGAAACCGCCGCCAAGGCGCTGAAGAAGGCCGGTTTCGAAAAGGTCTTCGTGCTCGAGGGCGGCATTCCCGCCTGGCAGCAGGCCGAACTGCCGCTGGTCAAGGGCCGCAACTGATTGCCGCAGGTGGCGGATCCGGCCTTGTATGGGCCTGATGCCGCCCCCATCGCAGTAATTCGACCCTAGTTTTCATTGCATTCACCTGGAGTTACTGGAAATGTCCGAAGAGATCACCAACGGCGCCGCTGCGCCGGTCGATGCCGCTACCGGTCCCGCTTTCACCGTCGAGAAGATCTACGTCAAGGACGTCTCCTTCGAGTCGCCGAACGCACCGACCATCTTCAATGACCAGGTGCAGCCGGAGCTGCAGCTGAATCTGAACCAGCAGGTGCAGCGCCTGGGTGAGAACGCGTTCGAAGTCGTGCTGGCCGTCACCCTGACCTGCCAGGCCGGTGAGCGCACCGCCTACGTGGCCGAAGTGAAGCAGGCCGGCGTGTTCGGCCTGGTCGGCCTGGACCCGCAGTCGATCGACGTGCTGCTCGGCACCCAGTGCCCGAACATCCTGTTCCCCTACGTGCGCCAGCTGGTCAGCGATCTGATCCAGGCCGGCGGCTTCCCGCCGTTCTTCCTGCAGCCGATCAACTTCGAAGGCCTGTACGCAGAAACCCTGCGCCAGCGCCAGGAGCAGGGCGACGCACCGTCGCTGGCTGACTCCGAGCCGGCCGGCAACGCCTGAATCCGCCGCGACGTCACGGATGAGCACTACCGCTGACAAGATCGCCGTGCTGGGCGCCGGTTCCTGGGGAACCGCGCTGGCCAGCCTGCTCGCCCGGCACGGTCATCCGACCGTGCTGTGGGGGCGTGATGCCGCCGTGGTCGAGGCCATCGACCAGCGCCACGAGAATCCGCGCTACCTGCCGGGCATCCCGCTGCCGGACAGCCTGCATGCCACCACCGACCTGGCGTCGGCGGTGCACGGTGCCGCCTGGATCCTGGTGGTGACCCCGTCGCACGCGTTCAACGAGACCGTGCGCGCGCTGGCGCCGCTGCGTCCGGCCGGTGCCGGCTTGGCCTGGGCGACCAAGGGTTTCGAGCCCGGCTCCGGCCGTTTCCTGCATGAAGTCGCGCGCGAGATCCTCGGCGAGGACGTGCCGCTGGCTGTCGTCACCGGGCCGTCGTTCGCCAAGGAAGTCACCCAGGGCCTGCCCACCGCGATCACCGTGCACGGCGACGTGCCGGCGTTCGCGCAGACCGTGGCCGAAGCGATGCATGGCCCGGCGTTCCGTGCCTACACCGGCGACGACATGGTCGGTGCCGAGCTGGGGGGCGCGATGAAGAACGTTCTGGCCGTGGCCACCGGCGTTGCCGATGGCATGCAGCTGGGCCTCAACGCCCGTGCCGGCCTGATCACCCGCGGCCTCAACGAGATGCTGCGGCTGGCCGCGGCAATCGGTGCCAAGCCGGAAACCCTGATGGGTCTGGCGGGCCTGGGCGATCTGGTGCTGACCTGCACCGGCGACCTGTCGCGCAACCGCCGCCTGGGCCTGGCCCTGGGCCGCGGGCAGACGCTGCAGGATGCCGTGCGCGAGATCGGGCAGGTGGTTGAATCGGTGCAGACGGCCGATGAGGTGATGCGTCAGGCACGCCGACACGGCATCGACCTGCCGATCTCCGATGGCGTACGCGCCGTACTGCACGGCGAGCAGACCCCGGCAGAGGGCCTGCGCGCATTGCTGGCGCGCGAACAGAAACCGGAATATCCGGACACGCTGTTCAAGTAACCGAAAACCCCGGCCAAGCGCCGGGGTTTTTTCATCAGGGAGTACCCCATGCGGGTGCCGGACCGGACACAGGCTTTGGTGGGTGCCAAGCTTGCTTGGCATCACGCGTGCAGCATATCCACGCATGGCGTGGATCCACTGCAACGCCCGATCACCGCGCCCGTGGCGGCGCGTTGCCGTTGTCCATGTCCGAGAAGATCAGCCAGGGTCCATCGCCCGCGCGCTTCAGCGTCAGCGTGAACTTTCCGGTATCGCCGACGTTGCCGCCAAACGTGTAGGCACCAATGATGTAGGCCGTGCTCCTGTCCACCGCGTACGCCAGCGCGCGCAGGCGCAGCGGGCTCCCGCCCTGTCCGGCGTAGGCGGCCGCGATCGCGTCGCGCCCGCGCACCGGCGGCTGGTGGCTCTGCAGGATGAATCCGTCTTCGGCGAACAGCGCCGCCAGTGCCTTGCCATCGCCCGCGCTCCACGCCCGCTCGTAGTCGCGCAGCACGCGATCCAGTGCCCCAGGCAGTGCCACGTCGGGCAGGCGTTCAGCGGGCGGCGGTGCGCTGCTGGCGTGCTGCGCGAGGGCAGGACCGGCCAGCAGCACGGTGGCAAGAAGGATCGCGGCATGGAAGGGTCGGCGCATGCGAAGAGTCCCGGGCGGTGGCAGAAGCCTGGCCCCAAGAATAACCACACGGGCCGGCCCCGGATCACGCGGCCGAGGGTGCGCGAAACGTCCCTGTCAGCCCGGACGCAGCAAGGTGCCGGCCTGCACTGACAGTGACAGGCAGGCCATCACCAGTCCTTCCATCACGCGATCGCCCACGTACTGCTCCTCCGGCCCGTTCTGCCGGACACGCTCGGCGGCCAGCAGCATCTCCAGCGCCACCCGCAGGCCGGCGTGCGCGCAGTCGGCGTCGGCCAGCGCCAGCTGACGGCCAGGCAGCGGATGGCGTTCCGGCCAGGGCAGGCCATCGGCGGCTGCGCCGCTGCCGATCCGTTTCAGCGTGGCGACGAAGGTGTTGGGGTCGGACGGGGACTGTTGGGGGGTCGCATCGGCGTCGTTGGCCGGCGCGCTGTCGGAATGCGGGGGGGGGAAACTCGGGTGTGGTCATTGATGAGGCTCCGTGCAGGACAGACGGTAGCCGCCACGGATAAAGGTGGCGGGCGGAGACGTGGCTCGAAAACCGGGAGGTTGCTAGGCCGGCAGGCACAAGGCCTCCACGCTCCGCCCGCCATGGCCGGCGGACGCGTTGCCAGCCGGCACCACACGAGGTGACACCGGCTGGCAACCGTAATCAAGCAACTCCACGGGTTTTCGATGCCCGGCCACCTTTTGGGGTGGCACCGCATCTGTACCTGTGTCACTGCGCAACGCCAATGAGCCGAGTTGTATTCAACCCACGATGCTCGACGCTTTCAGCATCCTCGCACACGGTTAAGTAGTCGCAGACGTTGATGGCGCAAGGGCCTCACGCATTCGGGGAATTTGCGACACGAGTCGTGGTTGAGTGCTTCGGGGTGCCGCGAAACTTGGACGATTGCGACAGCGCGGGCCAGAAGCAGGCATCGGCCCTCTACGACCGCCCGCGGTCACCCGCACCCTGCCTCTCGTACCAGCCTTCAGTACGGTTCACGATACGAACGACCGACAACATCACCGGCACCTCGATCAGCACACCGACAACGGTGGCCAGCGCGGCACCCGAATGCACACCGAAGAGCCCGACGGCGGTTGCGACCGCCAGCTCGAAGAAGTTGCTCGCGCCGATCAGCGCCGACGGGCCGGCCACGCAATGGGCGACGCCCAGACGACGGTTGAGCAGATAGGCCAGGCCCGAAGTGAAATAGACCTGGATCAGGATGGGCACGGCGATCAGTCCGATGACCAGCGGCTGCTCGACGATCTGCTGACCTTGAAAGCCGAACAGCAGCACCAGTGTCAGTAGAAGGGCCGACAGCGAAACCGGGCCGAGTCGGGTCAGCGCCAGCTGCAGACCAGCCTCGCCGCTGCGCGAAAGCATCCAGCGCCGCAGCAGGGTGGCAAGACCGACAGGTGCAACGATGTACAAACCCACTGACAGCAGCAGGGTGTCCCACGGAACAGTGATCGCGGACATGCCGAGCAGCAACGCGACCACCGGCGCATAGGCCACCACCATGATCGCGTCGTTCAGCGCGACCTGGCTCAACGTGAAGTTCGCATCGCCGCGGCACAGGTTGCTCCACACGAACACCATCGCGGTGCAGGGCGCGGCTGCCAGCAGGATCAGGCCGGCGATATAGCTGTCGATCTGGCCGGCTGGCAGCCACTCCGCGAAGAGGTGACGCAGGAATACCCAGCCCAGCAGTGCCATCGAAAAGGGCTTGACCGCCCAGTTGATGAACAACGTTACGCCGATGCCTTTCCAGTGCTGCTGCAACTGGCGCATTGCGCCGTAGTCGACCTTCAGCAGCATCGGGATGATCATCAGCCAGATCAGTGCCGCGACCGGCAGGTTGACCTTGGCCACTTCGGCGGACGCCAGTGCCGCAAAGGCGCCGGGCAGGAGGTGTCCCAGCAGGGTACCGGCCGCGATGCACAGCGCGACCCACAGGGTAAGGTAGCGCTCGAACAGGCGCATGCGCGCGGGCGCCGTCACGGTGTGCTGTCGGTCGGCTGCAGCCGGCCGATCTGATCCAGAGCGTTCTGCATTGCCTCGCGGTCGGACCACAACGATCCGGGCAGATCGATCAACGCACGCAGCCGCGATTTCACAATGGCATGCGCGCGTGCAAACGCGGCTGCTTTCTCGGCATCGCTGCCTGCAACTGCGGCCGGATCCGGCTGGCCCCAGTGGCTGCGAATGAAGTCGCCAAACACCACCGGGCAGGCGTCTGCCGCAGCCGAATCGCACACGGTGATCACCAGGTCCATGGGCGCAGCATCCACGAACTCATCCCACGATTTGCTGCGCAGCCCATCGATGGTGATTCCTTCGGCCTGCAGCTGTGCGAGCGCGAATGGGTTGACCTGGCCGGTGGGGTGGCTGCCTGCGCTGAATGCATTGAAACGTTCAGCGCCCCAGGCTCGCAGCGTGGCCTCGGCAAGGACGCTGCGCGCGCTGTTGCCGGTACAGAGGAACAGGACGTTGCGTGTCATGGTGCAGTCGTTGTGATGGCAGGAGGTTGGATCGGGCTTCAGCACTTGCATGCGGGCGCAGTGGGCCCGCACTCCTCGCTCGGCGAACCCGCGCAGCAGTTGTGCGTGAGGTACTCGATCAAGCCGGTCATGGCGGCGAAGTTGGCGCGGTAACAGACATTGCGGCCCTGGCTCTCGTTCTCCACCAGGCCGGCCTGTACCAGCTCCTTCAGGTGGAAGCTGAGTGTGGCCGGTGGCACCTGCAGGGCCGCCGCGATGTCACCGGCCACGCGCCCCGCTGGACCGGCTTCCACCAGCAGGCGGAAGGCCGCCAGGCGGGTGGCGTGGCCCAACGCGGTGAGCGCGACGATTGCATTTGACGTTTCCATATTTCTAGAATAGTCGAATGAATAAGACGATCGCAAGTACCCAGCTGCCGAATCTGAGGGAAGCCTCGCTGCCCCAGCCCGACCCCAGCCTGCTCGCCGCGGGGAATCTGGGACCGCCCCGCATCCTGCTGCTCTACGGTTCGCTGAGGCCGCAGTCGTTCAGCCGCAAGCTGGCCCTGGAAGCCGAGCGGCTCCTGCAGCATCTGGGTTGCGAAACCCGGGTGTTCGATCCGCATGCGCTTCCGATGGTGGACAGCGTGGACAGGAGCCACCCCGAAGTGCAGCGACTGCGCGCGTGGTCGCAGTGGTCTGAGGGGCAGGTGTGGGTCAGCCCGGAACGGCACGGTACCGTCACCGGCGTGTTCAAGAACCAGATCGACTGGTTGCCGCTGGAGGACGGCAGCGTGCGGCCCACGCAGGGCAGAACGTTGGCCGTGATGCAGGTGAGTGGCGGCTCCCAATCGTTCAACACCGTCAACACCCTGAGGGTGTTGGGGCGCTGGATGCGCATGCTGACCATCCCCAACCAGTCTTCGGTGGCCAAGGCCTGGCAGGAGTTCGATGAGGACGGACGAATGAAGCCCTCGCCATACTACGACCGGGTGGTGGATGTCATGGAGGAACTGGTGAAGTTCACCCTGTTGACGCGGGGCCGGGCGGACTACCTGGTGGATCGCTACAGCGAGCGCAAGGGCGACGCTGCAGCGGCAGTGCTGGCGCAGGCCGCAGGGGCGACGACCGCAGCCGGCACCGGGTGACGGCGCCGTGCGCCGCCTCCCGGGTACGCCAGCCTCAGCCCGCAGCCCCCATCCGGGTGCTCCCCTCAAGGCGCGCCGCCGACAGATACCGGCAGTAGCGGCCGATGAAGATGCCGGTGAAACCACCGGACAGCAGCAGGTAGGCAGCGCTGAAACCTGAGTTCGCGCTCAGCGCGGGCGACACTGCGAGCGCCGTTTCGAAGCCATACTTCACCAGGAACGTGATCAGCAGCAGCGGCAGCAGGCTGTAATCCGCGCTGCGCCACAGCCGTCCCGTCGCACGGTTCATGGCCACACGCGCCCGGCGCAGCAACAGCCAACCCAGGCCCGTTCCTGCGCCGACGCCGACCAGCCACTCGCCCCAGGCCGACCACGATGCGCCGTAGCGGTGGCTGATGGACCACACCCCCCATGCCGCGAACACCGCCGGCACGATTGCCAGCGCGGGCAACGAGGTTTCGCCGGGCTTCATGGCGGCGATGCCCCGGGTGATGAGAAACACCATCAGCACCCAGACCCAGATCGGAGTATGCGAAAGGAGTTGCTGGAACAGGCTCATGACAGGTCCCCTTGGGTGAGTGCCGGCGCAGTGGCGCCGGGCGGTGACGCCTACTATTCGCGCCGGAGCCTTTCCGAACCAGTGACAGGTGTCAGCCGCCTGAAGGGACATGACGGGTAGGTGGCGCTGGCATGCAGCAGCATGCTGCTGTCGACCAGCCCCGGAGTTCCCTGAACAGCAACTTCATTCATGTACCGGTCAGTTCAATATTCAGGGCTGATTTCGCCAACAAACGGATAATTCACACCTGTCGACCGCCTCTCCTCTCTCCCCCTCCCGGGAGGCGGTCGACGAAACCAAAATAATTAAAGGTGTGTCCCGATGAACAAGAATTCGCTGCTTGCCCTGGGTCTGCTGGCTGCCCTGCCGTTCGCTGCATCGGCTGCCGATGGCCTGTCGTACAACTACGTTGAAGGCGGCTACGTGAACACCGATGCCAAGGGCGGCGACGCCGATGGCTGGGGCGTGAAGGGCTCGGTGGCCGTCCACCCGAACTTCCACATCTTCGGCGACTACAGCGCGCAGGAAACCGACCGCTTCAAGAATGACGTCGACCAGTGGCGCCTGGGTGTCGGCTACAACTACGGCATCGCACCGAACACCGACCTGGTGGCCCGCGTGGCCTATCAGAAGTACGACGAGAAGCGCGGCCTGGACTTCAATGGCTACTCCACTGAAGTGGGCGTGCGCACCGCGTTCAACCCGTACCTGGAAGGCTACGCGCTGGCCGGCTACGAAGATTTCAGCAAGAAGCACGGCTACAACCCGGACGGCGAGTTCTACGGCCGCGTCGGTGCCACCGCCAAGTTCAACCAGAACTGGGGCCTGAGTGGCGAAGTGAAGCTGGCCAAGGCGGGCGACCGCGAGTGGTTCGTCGGCCCGCGCTTCACCTGGTAAGAAACGCTCTGTCGTTAGTGCGTGTAACTGGCGTGTGACTCTCTCTCTCTCCCGCACGCCATCGAAGCCCGGCCTAGCGCCGGGCTTCACTTTTCTGCGCCCCAAGCGGCTGGCGCGCGACTGAGAACCGCTCCGTCGCAGCGGAAGCCGTTCCGCTATGATCGCCCGCACATCGCTGCACCATGCGCGATGCGCCCGCCTCAAGCCCGCAGGAACTGCCGTGAATTCCCAGCCCGCACCGATCACCGCCCTCAATCACACGCTCGACAACGAGCCGCAGCAGATCACTGCGCCGCTGACCCACTCGGCCGCCTTCCTGGTGCTGAAGGTGAAGGATGATGCGGACTCGATCGCGAAGGTACGCGACGTGCTGGCCAGCACCGATGACCTGATCAAGAACACGGCCATCCGCGAGATCGAACGGACCTTCACCTGCAATGTGGCGATCGGCCACCGTGTGTGGCAGCCGCTGGTTGGCAGCACGCCGCCGCGCGAACTGCATCCGTTCCGCGAGATCAAGGGCGCCACCCACACCGCGGTGTCGACCCCGGGCGATCTGCTGTACCACATCCGGGCACGCACGATGGACCTGATCGTGGCGTTCGAGCGCAACCTGCTGATGGCGTTCGGCGATGCGGTGGAGACGGTCGATGAGGTGGCCGGCTTCCGCTATTTCGACGGCCGCGACCTGCTCGATTTCGTTGACGGCACGGCCAATCCGGAAGGGTTGTCGCTGCCGGACGCCACGATCGTCGGCGACGAGGATCCCGCGCATGCCGGCGGCAGCTACGTGGTGGTGCAGAAGTACCTGCACAACCTCGACGCATGGCGCGCGCAGAAGACCGAGGTGCAGGAGGCGATCATCGGCCGCACCAAGCACGACAACACCGAGCTGGACGATGCGCCGGCCGACGTGCAGAAGTCGCACAAGACGCTGTGCACCATCGAGGACGCCGACGGCGAGCACGACATCCTGCGTGACAACATGCCCTTCGCCAATCCGGGGCGCGGTGAGTACGGTACGTACTTCATCGGCTACACGCGCCGCCTGTGGGTGATCGAGAAGATGCTCGAGCGCATGTTCATCGGCAACCCTGCGCCGCTGCATGACCGCATCCTGGACTTCTCCACCGCGATGACCGGCGTGACCTTCTTCGCGCCTTCGCGCAAGGTGCTGGCCGACCTGGGCGGGTGATGCCTGCCCGCCATCTGCCTGTCATCCGCGCCGTCGACGATGGAGCGCTGGACGACTGCATGAGGGTGCTGCCATGGAATCCGTACTTCGCGCCGACCGCCGCCGCTGGTGGCGACCGCTGGCGTCGCTGATCGGCCTTCTGGCGCTGGGCGGCGCCGGGGCCGTCTCGGCCGATGAGGCTCCACCGCACTGGATGGCCTACGCCGCCACGGCAGGCAGTGAGCTGCAGCAGCGCCTGCAGCAGGAGCAGGACCCGAAGGTGCAGCGCGTGCTGGCCTGGCTGCAGGCGCACCCACAGGTGCCCACGCCGCTGCCGGTCAGCCTCTGGATCGCAGTCGATGGCCGCATCGCGAAACTGGAATTCGACAGCCTCGGCGATGCGCAGGCGGACGCGGATCTGCGCGCGACGCTGCAGTCGGCGCCGCTGTCGTCGGCGCCACCGGGCGACATGCGCCAGCCGTTGCGGTTGGGGCTGGTGCTGCAGCCGAAGTGAGGTGTACCGCGCGGCACTACCGCGCCGGCAGCAGCTCGCGCTCCCGCGCCGCCGCACTCCAGGCGCGCAGGCCGAATACTGCCAGCCCCAGGAAGAACACATACAGCGCGGCCGTGACGTGCAGCGACTTGAACAGGTACGCGCCCACATAGACCACGTCCACCCCGATCCACACCCACCAGCACGCCACATGGCGGCGCGCCTGCCACCACTGGCCGACCAGGCTCAGGGCGGTCAGCATCGCGTCCAGCCATGGCAGCGCGGCATCGGTGAAGGTGTGCATGACCGTGCCCAGCGCCACGCCACCGCACAGGCCGATGATCAGGTCACGCAGCAGTTTCCCGCGCGCCAGGGGCACGATGCGGATGCTGCCCTCGTCGGCGGCGTGCTGGCGCCAGTTGATCCAGCCATAGACCAGGAAGCCGGCGAAGGCGACCTGCAGCAGCGTGTCGGAGTACAGCCTGGCCTCGGCGAACACCAGGCCGTACAGCGCCACCGACAGCAGGCCGACCGGCCACGCTGCCAGCCGCCGGCGCGCCATCAGCCATACGCCCAGCACGCTGCACAGCGCGGCGGTCCACTCGAGCATGGCGCCGCTCACAGCGCGAACGTCACCGACAGGCGTGCCTGTCGCGGTGCGCCGGGGAACAGGTAGTAGTCACCGCCGCTGCTGCCGGTGTCGCGCCAGTAGAAGCGGTTGAACACGTTGTCCACCGACAGGTTCCAGGTCACGGCGCGCTCATGCACGCGGTGGCGGAAGCGCAGGCCGGCATCGAACACCGAATAGTCCGGCGCACGCACGCCGCCGTCGGCACGGGCCACATTGGCGGCGGCATAGCGCCAGCCACCGGTGACATCCAGGCCCTGCACGAACGGCAGTGCGTAGGCCAGATGCACACTGGCGCGTACCTTCGGCACGTTCACCAGCTGATGGCCTTCCTGGCCCGGCGTGCCGGTATCGCGTGCCCGCGCCTGCAGCACGCTGGCGCTGGCGACGATCTGCAGCGCATCGGTCAGCTGGCCGTTGGCGGTCAGCTCCAGGCCGGTATGGGTCTGCGTGCCGCGCTCGACGAAGGTGTAACCGGCATCGCTGTCATCCGGCATGGCGTACTGGTAGGGCTGCGAGATGCGGAACAGCGCGGCGCCCAGGGTGAGCGACGCAGCTGGCACGTACTTGACGCCGGCTTCCAGCTGCCGTGACTGCACCGCCGGCAGGAAGGCATCGGCGTTGGAGGTCCAGAACGGTGCCTCCTGGCCCAGCGCAATGCCGCGCACATAACTGGCGTACGCATTGAGCTGGTCGGTGGCCTTCCATACCAGCGCGGTCTGCGGCAGGAAGCGCGACAGCCGGCTGTGCCGCTGCGGCGTGCCGCGCTTGTCGTACGCGCGCTCGTCCAGGCGGACGAAGCGGCCACCGGCCAGCCACTGCCAGTCATCGCCGAACTGCATGCGGTCCAGCGCGAACACGGCGGTCTGGCGGCTGTCCAGACGCCGTGCGGAGGGGCCGGGCATCAGCGGCGAGGGCTCGTACACCGGCACCTGCGTGTCGTGGATGTTGCTGCTGCCTACGTACTCGTTGACGCTCGGTCGCCTGTCCACCGTGCGGCGGAACGTGTCGGCGCCGACCGTCAGCTGGTGGCCGACGCTGCCGGTGTCGAAGCGGCCACGCAGCTCGGCGCGCGCCTGCTGGTTGCGGCGGGTATCGTCCGGACTGCGGTAGTCGTAGATGTCGTAGTCGCCGTTGGGGGCGAAGTAGTTGCCGGGCACGCTGCCATCAGCGCACGCGTCGGCGTAGTAGCAGCCATAGGCGAAGGCGACGTTGTCGTCGATCACCGAGCGGCTGTGGCCCACCGACAGCCGCGACTGCCAGCGCTGGTTGAAGTCGTAGGTGTGTACGGCGGTGATGTTGGTGCTGGCGATTTCCACCGGGCGCTGCCACGGCTGATAGCCCAGCAGGTGCTCGCGGTCGACGCCACGAGGCAGCTCCCGTGCGCCCAGCAGCTGGTAACCGGACACCGAGCGCTGCGAACTGGTCTGGTAGTTGGCGTCCACTTCCAGCTTGCCGCGCTCGCCGATCAGCCAGTCCGCTGCAAGCGAATAGAAGTTGCGGCGGCCGTCGGCATGCTCGACGTAGGACTCGCTGCCCTCCCAGGCGGCATTGAGGCGGATGCCGAAACGCGGCGTGATCCAGTGGCCGACATCGACGGCGGCATAGCGCGAGCCTTCCGAATCGGTGCCAAGGGTAGCCGTGCGCACTTCCGCCGGGCGCTTGCCGATGTAGTTGATGATGCCGCCGGGTGCCATCACCCCCGCGGCGAGGCCGGCTTCACCCTTCAGGATCTCCACCGCCTGCACGTTCTCCAGCGCCAGCCGCTGTTCGCCGGCGATGGCCAGGCCGTTGAAGCGGTAGCCGGTGGCGGCATCGAGCGCGAAGCCGCGGATGGCGACGTTCTGGTAGTAGCCCACTGGCGCGTAGGCATCACCGAGCGAGGCGTCATTGCTGGCCAGTTCGGACAACGAGCGCACCTGTCGACGGTCGAGGTAGTCGCGTTCGAGCACGTTCACCGAGGCCGGGGTGTCCTTCCAGGAGCCGGCGCCGAATGCACTGACCCGCGCGCTGTCGGCCGCCGGCCTGCCGGCCTGCACGCGGACCGCTGCCAGCTCGGTGGGCGAACGTTCGCCGCTGTCGGCTGCCAGGTCGGGGGAGGCTCCAGCCTCGCTGGCATGCAGTGGCAGCGCGGCACAGAGGGCGAGAGCGAGCAGGGTGGGACGCAGGCAGCGGTTCATTCGATTCGTCTTCGGACAACAGGGGAGACGAAGCGACGGCGCGCAGGTGCACCGGCCCGGAACGGGGGTGTGGCTGCGGCTCAAAGCTCCCTACGCCGGTGCAAACCGGATCAGGTTCCAAGGGACTCTCTCAGCCTGCAGATCCAGGCACCCCCGCTTCAGGCCGCTATTTCACTACAGATGGCAGGGATTTGCGAGCCGATGCCCTTCAGGCGGCGGCATGCAGCGCCTGCAGCAGGGCCTGGCCGGGTGCGCTGGCGAACCACGCGGCATGGCCCAGCATGAAGGGATACCAGGCGACATCGGCGTTCGCCGTCGAGCCGGTGATGCCTTCGAAGTACTCCACTTCGGACAGTGCGAAGTCGAAGTGGACCATCGGCAGCAGGTCCGCCAGCAGGTGCAGGCGGGTGGCCGACAACGGCAGCACTTCGCGGTAGCCGTCGAGCAGCGCCAGCGCGATGTCGATGCGCACCGCCTCATGGCCCCGCTCCAGCTCCAGCCAGGCCACGGCATTGCGCTCGATCGCGGTGGCCAGGTCGAACAGCGCGCTGGTGGGTGAGGTGAGGCCGAAATCCAGCACGGTGCTGACGTCGTCGCCGCGCCACAGCAGGTTGGACACATGCCAGTCGTTGTGCGCCCACAGCGGCGGCTCGGCGGACAGGCGCTTGGCCAGGCCGGCATGCCAGGGCAGGACGTCGCGGCGCAGCTGCGCCTGCCACGGAATCCGCGCCAGGTAGCGCGCCAGTCCCGGGCGGTCGGGAAGACCCGCTTCCAGCGCGCCGATGGGGTCGGCGGCGCGGATCAGCTCGTCGCGTGCCACCAGGACATGCGTGCTGCGCTGCGGGGCGTGGTAGCTGGCGGCGGCCTGATGCAGCCGGGCCAGCATGCGTCCGGCAGAGCGCGCCCGTGCGGTGTCCGTCAGCAGCGTCCAGGAGGCGGCGTCGCGGTACAGATCGTCACCCACCCCCGGCGAATGCAGTTCATAGGTCCAAGGCCCATGCTCGATGGCGCTGTCGCCTCCGGCGGTGGGCAGAACCTTCACCACCGGCACGCCGGCAGCGTCCAGATGGGCGATGAAGCGGTGCTCCTCCTGCAGGCAGGCGGCACTGCGCACGCTGCGGTGGTGGCGCTTGATGAACACCCGGCCGCGGGCACCTTCGGCCAGCGCGGCGGCCGACAACGGCCGGGGGCTGTGCCAACGCAGGGCGCTGTCCGCGTCCAGCACCGGATAACGGCGGGCCAGCCAGGCAACCTCGGCTGCATCGATCGCGGGCCAGTCGGCAGCGACCTCATCGTTGTTGAGGCCCTGCACGCGGTGGGCGGTGGAGGTCATGCGGGGGCCGGGGGCAAAGGAGTCATCCAGGGCTGCGCATTCAACGCCATGGACGGCCCGGACGCAAACGGGCGGGTCATCGACCCGCCCGTTGCCGGTGATGCCGGGCAGTGCCGGCGAGGGTTACCAGCTGCGGTGGCGACCGCGGTCGTGGTAGTAGCGGCGGTCGCTGTCGCGCCAGCGGCGGTCATGACCGCGGTCCCGATAGCCATAGCCCCGGTCGTAGCCGCGCTGGTAGCCGCGGTCGTAGCGGCGGTCATAACGACGGTCGTGGCGGTCCGGGGTGGTCAGGTTGCCGATCGCGCCGCCGGCCACGGCACCGCCGACGGTGGCGGCCGGATCGCCATTGGAGATCAGGTGGCCGGCGACGCCGCCCACCACCGCACCGACGACGGTGCGCTTGTCCTTCCTCGACATGGCGCTGGCGTCGCTGACCACGGCGACACCGGCCAGCAGGGCCAGGGCCATCGCCACGCCACGGAAGCTGAGAGCGGAAGTACTGAGCATGTTCGGTTCTCCTGTAGGGGCATGCCACGGTGGGCAGGGAGGGCGCGGGCGCCCTGGCTGCCGTAGTGACCACGCTGGCGCCCGGAGATTGCCGGAACATTGCGTGGGCCACTGGGCGGCGTGCGTATTCATCTAGCGTCAGGCGGCATGAAGCCTGCCTGAAAGTTCAACGGCTGGATGGACAGGATTCAGATTTTGCCGTCACGCAGATAGTCGAACAGCTCCGCATCGCCTTTCAGGCCCAGCTTCAGCATCGCATCGCCCTTCTGCCGGCTGATGGTGCTGACGCTCTTGTGCAGCTGCACCGAGATCTCCTTCACCGTCATGCCGGTGCCGAGCAACCTCAGCACCTCCAGTTCGCGCGGCGACAGCGGTTTGCCGTCGCCTTCGCGCATGCGCCAGCTGCCGGCGGCCTCGACCCGCTCGCGCAGGCTGCGGCTGATATAGAGCTGGCCGCGGTTCACCGCCTGGATCGCCTGCGGCAGCTCGTCCATCGACGAACTCTTGTCGACCAGGCCGAGCACGCCGCTGTCGAGCACCATGCGCAGGATCGCCAGGTTGCTGGAAACGCTGAGCATCAGCACCTTGAGGTCGGGATGGCGGCGCCGGATCATGCCGATCATGGCGAAGCCATCGGCCTGGGGACTGCCGGGCATCGAATAGTCGGTGACCAGCAGGTCGCATGGCTGGCTGGTCAGCAGCGCCATCAGCGCCTGGGCGCTGTCGGCTTCACCGACGACCTGGCCAACGCCGCTGGACTCGATGACGGCGCGGGTTCCGATACGGACCACGGGGTGGTCGTCTGCGATGATGATGCGCAAGCTCATGCTCTAGTATGACCACCGGGCACGCCGGACCGCGACCATCGCGGCTCCTGGCAGGATTCTAGGAGATCAACGCCGATGCGTAGCTGGGCTGTTCGCGGGCGGGTCCTGCTGCTGGCCATGTTGGGTCCTGCCGTCGCTTGGGCGCAACTCGCGCCCGGCCCATTGCCGTTAAGTCCCCTGCAACGCGAATACCTGACCGCGCACCCTCGCATCGTCGTCGGGCAGTATGACAGCGGTTGGCCCCCTTTCGAGTCGATCCACGAAGGCCAGCAGGTCGGCCTGGGACCGGACTACTTGTCGCTTTTGGCTCGTCGTTTGGGCGTGAAAGTCGAGGCACGCCGCTATCCGGACTGGACATCCGTGCTGGACGCGGCATGCCGGGGCGAGATCGATGTGGTCATGAACATCGGCCTGAGTGCCGACCGAACCCGTTGCATGGTCTACACCTCGGCCTATGTCGAAGCGCCGCTGGCGGTGGTCGGACGACCTGGAGACCTGCGTGCTTCGGAGATGCCGGATCTTGACGGACTGCGCGTCGTGATCGAGCAGGATTTCCTGACCGCACCGCAGGTGCGTGCACGATTTCCACGCGCTCGACAACTTGTCGCAAATGGCACTTTGGCGGCGTTGCAGATGGTCAGAGACGACAAGGCCGACGTCTATATCGGTAATGCCTATGTCGCCACCGAGCTGATCGCGGCCCATCAGCTGAAGGGAGTGGTGCTGCTGCGGCCCAGCGATCTGCCGCCGGAGCGGGCGCACTTCGGCGTCCCCAACAGCAAGCAACCGCTGGCCGAGGCACTGGATCTTGCGCTGGCTGCCACCAGCCAGGCGCAGCGGGACGCGCTGGCCCAGCGCTGGCTGCGGCCTCCGGAATGGTCCGCGTCGGCGCAGCTGGCCCTGAGCCAGGCCGAAAAGCGCGTGCTGCAGCAGCCGTTGAAGATCACCTTCGCGCCCAATGCCGCGCCGCTTTCGTTCACCGACGACGACGGCCAGCCCAGCGGCCTGACCAGCGAGTACCTGCGGCGGCTGATCCAGGTCGGCGCCAACCTGGAGGTGGAAACCAGCCACGACTGGTTCGAGGTGCGCGAGAAGGCGCTGCAGGGTGAGGTGCAGGCGGTGATGGGCATTCCCACCGATTCGCGCTACCTGGGGCCGGACTGGGTGTTCAGCCAGCCCTTCATCAGCGTGCCGAGCGTGATCGTCGGCACGCGCGACAGCCCGGCGATCCTGGGGCTGGCCGATCTGCAGGGCAAGCGCGTGCTGCTGTCCGACCCGGAACGCCTGCGCGGCTACGTGCTGCAGCAGGCGCCACGGGCAAAGATCATTCCCGCGCGCAGTGGCGAGCAGGCGTTGCAGCGATTGGCCAATGGCGAGGCCGATGCCTACGTGGGCAACCTGGTCCTGGTCGATCACCTGTTGCGCAACCGCTTCCCGGGCCGTCTGCAGATCCTTGCGCCGGCCGGATTCGGCGACCAGCTGGCGCTGGCTGTCGACCGTCGCCATGCCGCCCTGGCGACCACCTTCGACCGCCTGCTGCTGCAGATGTCACCGCGGGAGCATGAGGCGCTGCGGGGCGACTGGCTGGCCGTGGAGTATCGCAGTGGCGTGGACTGGGACGCCGTGCTGCATTGGGGGCTTCCGCTGCTGCTGGTGCTGCTGACCGGGGCGGTGGTGCATGGCGTCGGTCACTGGCGGCTGCGCCGGGAGGTGGCCGGTCGCCGCCATCTGGAGCAGCGCCTGGCCGAGGTCACCGACAATCTGCCTGCGGTGGTCTACCAGGCACGTCGCGACGCGGACGGCAGCCTGGCCTTCCCCTTCATCGCCGGCGACCTGCAGGCACTGTTCGGCATTCCGCGGCAGCGTGCCGAGCAGGATGCGCAGGCGCTGCTGGCGCGGATCGAGGACACCGACCGCCAGGCCGTGCTGCAGGCCATCGACCAGGCGGCCCGCCAGTTCGCGCCGCTGGCCTTCGAGTTCCGCCTGCTGCCGGGTGATGACGGCACGCCCGCGCGCTGGGTACGCAGCCAGGCTCACCCTTACGCCACCGAGGCCGGCGCCGTCACCTGGAGCGGCTACTGGGTGGACGTGACCCAGGCACGCGCACAGGCCGATGCGCTGGCGGCGGCCAAGATCGAGGCGGAACAGGCGGCCGAGGCCAAATCACGCTTCCTGGCCACGATGAGTCATGAGATCCGCACGCCGATGAGCGGTGTACTGGGCATGCTGGAAGTGCTGGCGCACTCGCCGCTGGATGCAGAACAGCAGCGCATCCTTGCCGTGATCGAGGATTCTGCGCAGATGCTGCGGCAGATCCTCGATGACATCCTCGACTACTCGCGCATCGAAGCCGGCGCGCTGCGCCTGGAACCGGTGCCATTGTCACTGCGGACCCTGCTGGAAGGCGTGTGCCGGCTGATGTCGGCGCAGGCCAGCGCGCGTGGCCTGGCCCTGCACGTGCAGATCGATCCGCAGCTTGCTCCGGCGCATGAAGTGGATGGCGTGCGCCTGCGGCAGATCGTCTTCAACCTGCTCAGCAATGCCATCAAGTTCACCGCGCAGGGCGATGTGTGGCTGCGGCTGGAGGTGCTCGGGCCGACTGCCGCCGATGGCAGCCAGCCGTTGTGCCTGAGCGTCATCGATACCGGCATGGGCATTGCGCCGGAACAGCTGCAGCACCTGTTCGCGCCGTTCACCCAGGCTGGTGCGTACATCCAGCGCGACCATGGCGGAACCGGCCTGGGCCTGAGCATCTGCCAGCGGCTGGTGCAGATGATGGACGGCACGTTGACCCTGCAGAGCACGCTCGGCGAGGGCACCCGCGCGGAGGTCCGTCTTTCGCTGGTGGAAGCCGGCATCGAGGACGTCGCCGTGCTGGCGAGCGAGCACGAGCAGGCGGCGCTGCTGCCGACCGCGCTGCGCCAGAGCCGCGTGCTGGTGATCGAGGATCATCCGACCAACCAGGCGATGATGGCCTGGCGGCTGCAGCAGCTGGGCCTTCCGCACGTGCTGGTGAGTGATGGCCAGCAGGCGCTGGACCGGTTGGCGTCGGAACGCTTCGACCTGGTGATCACCGATTGCCGCATGCCGGTTCTCGATGGCTTTGCGTTCACCCGCCTGCTGCGCGAGCGCGAAGGCCGCCAGGGCCAGGCGCGCATGCCGGTACTGGCATTGACGGCCAGCGTGCTGGACGACGACGCGCGACGTTGCCGCGAGGCCGGCATGGATGAGGTGCTGGCCAAGCCTTTGTCGCTGGCTACGCTGCGCGCGGCGTTGATGCGATGGCTGCCGCAGGCGTCCGTGGCACCGGAGGCGACCGCCGAGTCGTCCGCAGCGGTGGAGGGCGACGCATCGCTGGACCTGGCGGGCCTGCAGCGGCGCTTCGGTTCGCATGCGGTCGCCGTGCAGCTGGCCGCCACCCTGCTGCAGGCCAGCGAGGTGGATATCGCGGCCGTGCAGCGTGCGGTGCAGGCCGGCGACCGCGAGGCCGCCGCCCTGCACCTGCATCGCCAGGCCGGGGGGCTCGGGGCGGTGGGTGCGCATGCGCTGGCAACGCAGGCCAATGCCCTGGTCGAACGCCTGGAAGACGCCGGAGAAGTGGACAGCGCGCCGTTGTTCGCCGAAGTCCAGGCGTTCCTGTCACGCCTGCAGCAGCAGCTGCAGGGGCTGTCTCACTGAGCGGACTGCTGCTGCAGGTAAGCGATCACCAGCGCACGTCGTTCGGCGCTGGGAAACGCGTTGTACATGCGCGTGCCGGGCACCTGCTGCGTTGGTGACTGCAGGAAGGCATCCAGGGTCTGCGCGGTCCAGACGATGTCGGCCCGGCGCATGCCCTGCGAATAGCCATAGTCGGGCAGGCTGCCAGCGCGGCGTCCGATCACACCGTGCAGGTTGGGGCCGAACCGGTGGATGCCACCGGCCTGCACCGTGTGGCAGCCCGCACACAGTTCGAATGCGCGCTGCATCGCCTGTTGTCGCGCCTGCTCAGGCGTGGCCGGTGGCGTGGCCGTGCGCTGGCAGCCGCTGCACGCCAGCAGCAGGACGAGGGCAGGGAGCAGACGGAAGGCACGCATGGGCGGAGAGGATAGCCGTGGCCGCCGTGGGCCGGGCTGCGACACGCGGTCGCAGCCCGCTGCGGTCACATGCCCGAGTAGTTCGGGCCGCCGCCGCCCTGGGGGGTCACCCAGACGATGTTCTGGGTGGGATCCTTGATGTCGCAGGTCTTGCAGTGCACGCAGTTCTGCGCGTTGATCTGCAGGCGTGCGTTGTCGGCTTCGCCAACGAACTCGTACACGCCGGCCGGGCAGTAGCGCGCTTCCGGGCCGGCGTACTCGGCCAGGTTCACCTTCACCGGAATGCTCGGGTCCTTCAGGGTCAGGTGGCTGGGCTGGTTCTCGTCGTGGTTGGTGCTGCTCAGGAACACCGAGCTGAGACGATCGAAGGTCAGCACCCCGTCCGGCTTCGGGTAGCTGATGCGGGTGTGCTGGGCCGCCGGCTCCAGGCAGGCGTGGTCCGGCTGCGTACGGTGCAGCGTCCACGGCGGGTTGCGCACGCCCAGCTTGGGCAGCAGCCACTGCTCCACACCGGTCATCAGCGTGGCCACGGTCTGGCCCTTCTTGAACCACTGCTTGAAGTTCTTTGCCTGCTGCAGTTCGGTGAACAGCCAGCTGGCTTCGAAGGCCTGCGGATAGGCGCTCAGTTCATCGTGCTGGCGATCGGCGGCCAGCGCGTCGAACGCGGCGTCGGCGCACAGCATGCCGGTCTTGATCGCGGCGTGGCTGCCCTTGATGCGGCTGGCGTTGAGATAACCGGCCTCGCAACCGACCAGCGCGCCACCGGGGAACACCGTCTTCGGCAGCGACAGCAGGCCGCCGGCGGTGATCGCACGCGCGCCGTAGCCGATGCGGGTACCGCCTTCCAGATGCTTGCGGATATCCGGATGGGTCTTGAAGCGCTGGAATTCCTCGAACGGGCTCAGCCAGGGGTTCTTGTAGTCCAGGCCGACCACGTAGCCGATGGCGACCTTGCCGCCGTCGGCGTGGTAGAGGAACGCGCCGCCGTAGGTGTCGCTGTCCAGCGGCCAGCCGGCGGCGTGCACCACCAGGCCCGGCTCATGCCTGGCCGGGTCGATCTGCCACAGTTCCTTGATGCCGATGCCGTAGGCCTGCGGGTCCTTGCCTTCGTCCAGCTTGTAGCGGGCGATCAGCTGGCGGCCGAGGTGGCCGCGCGCGCCTTCGGCGAAGACCGTGTACTTGGCGTGCAGTGCCATGCCGCGCTCGAAGGCCGGGCCGATGCTGCCGTCCTTCTCGATGCCCATGTCGCCGGTGGCCACGCCGATCACTTCGCCGGTGTCGCCGTACAGCACCTCGGCGGCGGCGAAGCCGGGGAAGATCGCCACTTCCAGCGCCTCGGCCTGCTGCGCCAGCCAGCGGGTCACTTCGCCCAGGCTGATGATGTAGTTGCCTTCGTTGTGGAAGCACTCCGGCAGCAGCGCATTGGGCGTGCTGCGCGACCCGGTCTCGCTGAGGAACAGGAACTCGTCGCGGGTGACCTTCTGCTTCAGCGGTGCGCCGCGTTCGGCCCAGTCCGGGAACAGTTCGGTCAGGGCGCGCGGGTCCATCACCGCACCGGACAGAACATGTGCACCGGGCTCGGAGCCCTTCTCCAGCACGCACACCGACAGTTCGCGGCCGGCTTCGATCGCACGCTGGCGCAGGCGGATCGCGGTGGCCAGCCCGGCTGGGCCGGCACCGACGATCACCACGTCGAACTCCATTACTTCACGCGGGGGCAGGGCGTTGGCTTCAGCGCTCATCGATTGCATGACTCGTGGGTAGTGCCGGTAGCAGGGCCACCGGCGGTTGCCTGGAAATCGCGCGTGCAGCCACGGCGAAACGGTTGTTTGAATGTGTCAGGGTACCGGGACGGGCGTGATCGAGCTAGATAGACGCCGTTCACCGCACGATTGCTGCAGCGCAGCGTAGTGCCTCAGCCCTGGTGGGGGCTAACCCTGGTCGGCACGCGCTGCCCGGATGACCGACAATGGCCGGGTCCTGACTGCGTGTGAGTGCCATGGCTTTGCATCCGTACGATCTGTTCGATGTCCGTTCCCTGCTCAACGAGGAAGAGCGTGCGGTGCAGGAGAGTGTCGCCCGCTTCACCAACGAGCGCGTGCTGCCGATCATCGGCGATGCCTTCGACCAGGCCCGTTTTCCGTCTGAACTGGTGCCGGAGATCGCGTCACTGGGCCTGCTGGGTGCAACGCTGCCGACCGAGTACGGCGGCGGTGGCCTCGGCGCGGTCAGCTACGGCCTGATCTGCCAGGAGCTGGAGCGCGGCGATTCGGGCCTGCGCAGCTTCGTCTCGGTGCAAAGCTCGCTGTGCATGTACCCGATCTACGCCTATGGCAGCGAGGAACAGCGCCAGCAGTGGCTGCCGGCGATGGCGCGCGGCGAACTGATCGGCTGCTTCGGCCTGACCGAGGCGCACGGTGGGTCCGACCCGGCCAGCATGAAGACCCGAGCGGTACGCGACGGCAGCGACTGGCGCATCAGCGGCAGCAAGATGTGGATCACCAGCGGCCCGGTGGCCGACCTGGCCATCGTCTGGGCACAGACCGAGGACGGCATCCAGGGCTTCGTGCTGGAGAAGGGCATGGCCGGTTTCACCACGCAGGAAATCAAGCACAAGATGAGCCTGCGCGCCTCGTTGACCGGCGCGCTGTTCTTCGACGATGTGCGCGTGCCCGACAGCCACCGCCTGCCGAACGTGAAGGGCCTGAAGGGGCCGCTCGGGTGCCTGACCCAGGCGCGTTACGGGATCAGCTGGGGCCCGATCGGCGCGGCCATCGCCTGCCTGGATGAAGCGCTGGGCTACGCCAAGGAGCGCGTGCTGTTCGGCCGCCCGCTGGCCGCCACCCAGAGCGCGCAGATCAAGCTGGCGGAAATGGCCCGCCGCATCACCACCGCCCAGCTGCTGGCCCTGCAACTGGGCCGGCTGAAGGAAGCCGGCCAGCTGCAGCCGCAGCAGGTCAGCCTGGCCAAGTGGAACAACTGCCGCATGGCCATCGACATCGCCCGCGAGTGTCGCGATCTGCTCGGTGGGGCTGGCATCACCACCGAACACGTGGCGATCCGGCACGCGCTGAACCTGGAATCGGTGATCACCTATGAAGGCACCGAGACCGTGCACCAGCTGGTGATCGGCCGCGAACTGACCGGCATCAACGCGTTCTGACAGCGGGTTCCAGTGGGTGCCAACCTTGGTCGGCACATTTCTTCGGCGCGCATCCGGGCATCGGTGCGGACCAAGGTCCGCACCCACCATAAGCAGGTCACACGTACGTGTAGAGCCGAGCCCATGCTCGGCTGCTTCCTCTCACGCGCCGCCGGCAAACCCGTGCTGCCGCCAGGCTTCATACATCACCACGGCAACGGTGTTGGAAAGATTGAGGCTGCGGTTGTCCGGCCGCATCGGCAGGCGCAGGCGCCGGCCCTCCGGCAAGGCATCGAGCACATCCTGCGGCAGGCCACGGCTTTCCGGGCCGAACAGGAAGGCATCGCCCTCTTCAAAGGCCACGCTGTCGTAGCGCACGCTGGCGCGGGTACTGAGTGCGAACAACCGATTCGGTGCGATCCGCGCCAGCGCGGTGTCCAGGTCGGGGTGCACCTGCAGGCGCGAGTACTCGTGGTAGTCCAGGCCGGCGCGCTTGAGCTGCTTGTCTTCCAGTGCGAAGCCGAGTGGCTCGACCAGGTGCAGCTGCGCGCCGGTGTTGGCGCAGAGCCGGATCACATTGCCCGTGTTGGGCGGGATTTCCGGTTGGAACAGGATCACGTGGAACTGGGGTGCGGCATTCATCGGCGCAGTGTACCTGCGACGGCTGCCAGTACGGCGCACGCCCTGCCAGGGCAGGGCGGGCACCGCTTACGGGCGCAGCAGGACCTGGGCGGTTTCGGTGGCCAGGGCCTGCAGGTCGGCCGCGCTCGGACGCACCTGCAGGGTCGGCAGGTTGACGATCACCTGGTTGGCGACGCTGGTGGCGGCGGCGGCCAGGGTGGCGGCGTAGCGCTGGGCTTCCAGTTCGGCGGCCAGGGCGACGCGCTGTTCCAGGCTCGGGCGCACTTCCACCGAGGCCAGGGTGGTGATCGGCATCGCGGCGGCGACCGGGGCGGCGGTGAAGCCGTCGCGTTCGGCCAGCTGCTCGGCGCTCGGCCGCACTTCCACGGTGGCCAAGGTCGGGATGCTGCTGGCGCGTTCCCAGGCCTGCTGGGCCAGCTGGTCGGCGGCCGGGCGAACCTGCACGGTGTCCAGGGTCTTGATGGATTCGGAGGCCTGCACCGACGAAACAACCGCGGTGCCGGCGATCAGGGCGATGGCGATGGCAATGGTCTTGGCGTTCATGACGGGGCCTGTTTAGTGTTGTTGAGCGGTGGTGTGGTAGTAAGGTAGAACACCAATTCGGGGGATGCAAGGGAAATTTTCGATTTCTTGCATTTGTTCAGTCTTCAGTCAGCTTTTGTCTGAAGCCCTTCTTGGCGCAGGAAGTACCAAGCAAACCCCGTGCCAACTTTTAATCATTGATTTGAAAGGGTTTTTATTCCGCCTGAAAGTGTCCGCGGGGCGGACACCTGTCCATCCGCGGGGGCGCGGACACTGTCCGGACGCGGGGGCGGGGGAGACGTGACTGCTGTCGGGGCCGTCGACAAGGCCCTGAACGGCTGCGAGGGCAAACACCCCCAGTGACTGCTGGCGGATTCCGGGCACCGGATGGGCACGCTAGGATCGGGCTTCACCAACGTGACCAAGGATCCGGAAATGTCTCTCGCCCTGCGCCCGCGTGCTGCACTGCTCGCTGTTGCCCTCAGCACTGCCCTGGGCACGCTCGCGCCCACTCCTGCACTGGCGGCCAAGACGGTCACGCCGGCCAAGGTCGATATTCCGTTCGAGCAGTTCACCCTGCCCAACGGGCTGCGCGTGATCGTGCATACCGATCGCAAGGCGCCGATCGTGGCGGTCAACGTCTGGTATCACGTCGGCAGCAAGGACGAGCCTGCGGGCCGCACCGGTTTCGCCCACCTGTTCGAACACCTGATGTTCCAGAGCAGCGAAAACCACGACGGCGAGTATTTCGAACCGTTCAAGCAGGTGGGTGCCACCGGCCAGAACGGCACCACCAATACCGATCGCACCAATTACTTCGAGAACGTGCCGACCACCGCGCTGGACATGGCGTTGTGGATGGAGTCGGACCGCATGGGCCATCTGCTCGGTGCGATCGACCAGGCCGCGCTGGACGAGCAGCGTGGCGTGGTGCAGAACGAGAAGCGCCAGGGCGAGAACCAGCCCTACGGCCAGGCCTGGGAGAAGCTCAACCGTGCGATGTACCCGGCCGGCCACCCGTATCACCACAGCGTGATCGGCTCGATGAACGACCTCAACGCGGCCTCGCTGGATGACGTCAAGACCTGGTTCCGCACCTGGTATGGCCCGAACAACGCGGTGCTGGTGCTGGCGGGCGATATCGACGTGGCCACCGCCAAGGAGAAGGTGGCCCGTTACTTCGGCAGCATCCCGGCCGGTCCGAGCATGGCGCAGCCGAAGGTCGACGTGGCCAAGCGCCCGGCCGACACCCGCGAGACGATGACCGACAAGGTGCCGCAGTCGCGCATCTACCGCGCCTGGAACGTGCCGCAGGTCGGCACCACCGACGTCGACCAGCTGCAGCTGCTGGCCTATGTGCTCGGCGGCGCCAAGTCCTCGCGCCTGAGCCAGCGACTGCAGCACCAGGACAAGCTGGTGGACAACATCAGCGCCGGCGCCTACGCCTCGCAGCTGGGTTCCAACTTCATCGTCATGGCCACGGTGAAGCAGGGCCAGGATCCGGCCAAGGTCGAGAAGATCATCGACGAAGAACTGGACCGGTTGATCAAGGAGGGCCCCACGGCCGACGAGCTGGCGCGTGCCAAGACCGGCTCGCGCGCAGCGTTCATCCGCGGCATCGAGCGCATCGGTGGTTTCGGTGGCAAGGCCGACGCACTGGCCGAATGCGCGGTCTACACCGGCGACCCGGGCTGCTTCCGCACGTCGCTGGCCAACATCGACAAGGCGACCGCGGCCGACCTGAAGCGCCTGGGCGCGCAGTGGCTGGACGTCGGCAGCCACACGCTGGTGGTCGAACCGGGCGAGCGCGTGGCGCTGAAGGAAGATCCCTCACAGGCGCCGAAGCCGTTCAACGTGCCGGCGGTGGACCCGAAGTACAGCACCCTGCCGGAGCAGGTGGACCGCAAGGCCGGCGTGCCGCAGACCCGTGAATTCCCGCAGCTGAAGTTCCCCGCCCTGCAGCGCGCCACGCTGAAGAACGGCACCCAGGTGGTGCTGGCCGAGCGCCACGAGATTCCGGTGGTGCAGTTCAGCTACCAGTTCCCGGGTGGCTTCACCGCCGACCAGGGCCGCAAGCCGGGCACCGCCAACTTCACCATGAACCTGATGACCGAAGGCGCCGGCAAGCTCGGCTCGCTGGCCTTCGCCGATGCCGCCGATGCGCTGGGTGCCAGCCTGGACGCCGGTGCCGGCCTGGATTCGGTGACCGTGGACCTGTCGGCACTGAAGGAGAACCTGGTGCCATCGCTGGCCCTGTACCGCGATCTGCTGCGCGAGCCGCGCTTCGAACAGGCCGAGATCGACCGGGTCAAGGCCACCTGGATCGCCGGCATCCAGCAGGAGAAGGTCAACCCGAACGCGGTGGCCATGCGCGTGCTGCCGCCGCTGCTGTACGGCAAAGGCCATCCGTACGCCATTCCGTTCACTGGCAGCGGCGATGAAGCGGCCATCAGCAGCCTCACCCGCGAGGATCTGGTCGACTTCCACCGCGACTGGCTGCGCCCGCAGGATGGCACCCTGATCGTGGTTGGCGATACCACGCTGGCCGAGATCGTGCCCCTGCTGGACAAGCAGCTGGGCGACTGGAAGGCCACGGGCGATGCGCCGCAGGTGAAGGCGGCCACCGATGTGGCGCTGCCGAAGGGCCCGCGCGTGTTCCTGATCGATCAGCCGGGTGCGGTGCAGGCAAACCTGTTCGCCGGCCAGGTGGTGCCGCCGTCCAGTGACGCCAGCTCGACCCGCTTCGATATCGCCAACGGTGTGATCGGCGGTGACTTCACCTCGCGCCTGAACATGAACCTGCGCGAGGACAAGCACTGGTCCTATGGCGCGCGCAGCAGTGCGCCGAACTCGGTCGGACAGCGGCCGTGGGCGGCCAGTGCGCCGGTGCAGATCGACAAGACCGGCCCGGCGCTGGCCGAGATGCAGAAGGAAATCGTCGAGTTCAGCACGGGCAGCAAGCCGGCCACCGCTGCCGAGGTCAACCGCATCCGCAACATCCAGACGCTGAGCCTGCCGGGCGCCTATGAGACCGCCAGTGCGGTGGCCGCGACCATCAGCGGCATCGTGCAGTTCAAGCGGCCGGATGACTATGTGCTGCGTCGCAAGGCCGAGATCGAGGCGATGACGCCGGCCCAGGTGCAGCAGGCTGCGGCCGAGATCAAGCCGCAGGCGCTGACCTGGGTAGTGGTGGGCGACCTCAAGCAGACCGAGGCGGCCGTGCGCGCGCTGAACCTGGGCGAGGTGACCGTGCTGGATGCCGAAGGCAAGCCGGTCAAGAAGTAAGGGACAGGCCTGCCCGCCACGGCGGGCAGGCCTCCCGGCTACCCTCGATTCAGGCGGTTCAGGCAGAATCCCCCTCATACCCTTCCAGGATCTGCCCATGCGCGTTCTGCTGCTTTCCTCCCTGCTGCTCACCGTCACCGCCTGTACCTGGGTGCCGATCGAACCGGCCGGGAAGACCGTCCGCGTGCTGCCGGCCGGGCCGGCGCCGACCGGCTGCATCACCAAGGGCGAGGTGGTGGTCACCGTGAAGAGCAAGGTCGGCTTCTACAATCGCAACCCGCTGCGCGTGCAGGAAGAACTGGAAACGCTGGCCCGCAACGAGGCTCCCAGCGCCGGCGCCAATGCCGTACAGGCCGCCGCACCGCCTGCCGATGGCAGCCAGCGCTTTGCCGCCTTCCAGTGCCCGCCGCGCTGAATCCTTCACCATACGGGCAAGCCTGAATTCGTAAAGATGCGGTGAAGGCCCGGGGGGTTATAGAATAGCGCCCCCTTTTGCCTGAGCCTTGGCGCTAACCTCGATGCTCTTCAAGAATGTCTCGATCGCCGGCCTGGCACACGTCGATGCGCCTCATACGCTGACGACGAAGGAAATCAACGAACGCCTGCAGCCGACGCTGGACCGGCTGGGCATCCGCACCGACGTGCTCGGCGATATCGCCGGCATCCACGCCCGCCGCCTGTGGGACAACGGCGTGCTGGCCTCGGACGCGGCCACCATGGCCGGTCGCAAGGCACTGGAAGATGCCGGCATCGAAGCCACCCAGGTCGGCCTGCTGGTCAATACCTCGGTCAGCCGCGACTACCTGGAGCCGTCCACGGCCTCCATCGTCTCGGGCAATCTGGGTGTCAGCGACGAATGCATGACGTTCGATGTCGCAAATGCCTGCCTGGCCTTCATCAACGGCATGGACATCGCAGCGCGCATGATCGAGCGCGGTGACATCGACTATGCGCTGGTGGTGGATGGCGAAACCGCCAACCTGGTGTACGAGAAGACGCTGGAGCGCATGACCGCGCCGGACGTCACCGCCGACGATTTCCGCAACGAACTGGCGGCGCTGACCACCGGTTCGGGCGCTGCCGCCATGGTGATGGCGCGCTCGGAACTGGTGCCGGATGCCCCGCGCTACAAGGGCGGCGTCACCCGTTCGGCGACCGAATGGAACCAGCTGTGCCTGGGCAACCTGGACCGCATGGTGACCGACACCCGCCTGCTGCTGATCGAAGGCATCAAGCTGGCGCAGAAGACGTTCACTGCGGCCAAGATCGCGCTGGGCTGGGCGGTGGAAGAACTGGACCAGTTCGTCATCCACCAGGTCAGCCAGCCGCACACCGCAGCATTCATCAAGAACTTCGGCATCGACCCGAAGAAGGTCATGACCATCTTCGGCGAGCACGGCAACATCGGCCCGGCGTCGGTACCGATCGTGCTGAGCAAGCTCAAGCAGCTGGGCAAGCTGAAGAAGGGTGATCGCATCGCGCTTCTGGGCATCGGCTCGGGCCTGAACTGCTCGATGGCCGAAGTGGTCTGGTAAACAGACCCCTGCGTTGAATCCTGGGGCCGGTACTACCGGCCCTTTTTACAGGTGCGACCCGATGTCCAAGCTTCCCGGTTACCCCGCCCATCCCCAACGCTTCGAGGTCCGCCCCGGCCTGTCGATGAACTATCTCGACGAGGGCCCGCGCGACGGTGAGGTGGTGGTGATGGTGCACGGCAATCCGTCGTGGAGCTATTACTGGCGCACGCTGGTGGCCGGCCTGTCGGACAAGTACCGTTGCATCGTGCCCGACCACATCGGCATGGGCCTGTCGGACAAGCCCGATGACCGTGGCTATGCGTACACGCTGCAATCGCGCGTGGATGACCTGGATGCGCTGCTCAGGCACCTGGGCATCACCGGCCCGGTGACCCTGGCCGTGCACGACTGGGGCGGCATGATCGGCTTTGGCTGGGCGCTGTCGCACCACGCGCAGGTCAAGCGGCTGGTGGTGCTCAACACCGCCGCGTTCCCGATGCCGGCAGCGAAGAAGATGCCCTGGCAGATCGCGCTCGGACGGCACTGGAAGATCGGCGAGTGGATCATCCGCACCTTCAATGCCTTCTCCGCCGGCGCATCGTGGCTGGGCGTGGAGCGGAAGATGCCCGCCGACGTGCGCCGCGCGTATGTATCCCCGTACAACAGCTACGCCAACCGCATCAGCACCATCCGCTTCATGCAGGACATTCCGCTGGGCCCGGCCGACAAGGCGTGGTCGCTGCTGGAGCGTGCAGGCAAGGCGCTGCCGTCGTTTGCCGATCGCCCGGCCTTCATCGGCTGGGGCCTGCGCGACTTCGTGTTCGACCACCATTTCCTGCAGGGCTTCCAGGCGGCGCTGCCGCAGGCCCAGGTGCATGCCTTCAAGGACGCGGGCCACTACGTGCTGGAAGACAAGCACGAGGTGCTGGTGCCGGAGATCCGCGCCTTCCTGGACGCGAACCCGATCTGATCGGATCCCCTCGGTAGCGCCGGGCCATGCCCGGCGTTGTCGTACAGGGGTCAGAGCCCTTCCGTGCCGGAAACGCGCCCGACCCCGACCGTCACGCCGCGATCGGCGCCTGCGGCGGAGACGACGGGCTGCTGCCGTTGTCGTCCGGATGATCGTCGTCGTTGTCCGCCTCGTCGCGCCAGCGCCAGTCGGCCAGCGTCAGCGGGTCCAGGCCGTAGGCGATGCGGGCCTTGTCGCACTGCGGGCTGGCCTTGCCGTACTCCCATGAGGCATCCACTTCGCGGCACACGCTGGGCCGGTTGGGGTGGATCGTGCAGCGCGAATACACGCCGATCTGCGCATCCAGTGCCACGCAGCGCACCGGTTTGGAGTGGGTGCCGCGCATGCACAGGCGATGCGGGTCGAGCACTTCGGTCAGCTGGTGGGGCACGCCGCCCGGGGTGACCTCGTCCGATTCCATCCAGTGGAAGGCCACGCGGTACTGGGTGCAGCAGGCGCCGCAGGTCATGCAGGGGTGTTGCATGGGCAAGTCGCCTCGGGCGGCAGTCGGAATCGGGAACGAGGCTGCGGATTTTCCACGAAGTGAGCCGCCGCGCAAGAAATTCCGTAAGCGGCGACAATGAACGGATGAACCGACCCTGCAACATTGCTGCGCGGTTGCCTGAACTGGCCCGTGAACGCCCCGACCAGATCGCCATCCGCTGCCCCGGCCGCCGCGGCGCCGGCAACGGCATGGCGGCCTACGATGTGACCCTGGACTATCGGCAGCTGGATGCCCGCAGCGACGCCATGGCCGCCGGCCTGGCCGGCTACGGGATCGGGCGCGGCGTGCGCACGGTGGTGATGGTGCGGCCCTCGCCGGAGTTCTTCCTGCTGATGTTCGCCCTGTTCAAGCTGGGTGCGGTGCCGGTGCTGGTCGATCCCGGCATCGACCGGCGCGCGCTGAAGCAGTGCCTGGACGAAGCCCAGCCGGAGGCCTTCATCGGCATCCCGCTGGCCCACGTGGCACGGCTGGCGCTGCGCTGGGCGCCGTCGGCGACCCGCCTGGTCACGGTGGGACGGCGGCTGGCCTGGGGCGGGACCACCCTGGCCGCGCTGGAGCGCGCGGGCGCGCAGGCCGGGCCGATGCTGGCGGCCACCGACGGCGAGGACATGGCCGCGATCCTGTTCACCAGCGGCTCTACGGGCGTGCCCAAGGGCGTGGTCTACCGCCATCGCCATTTCCTGGGCCAGATCGAGCTGCTGGGCAGCGCCTTCGGCATGGAGGCCGGCGGGGTGGACCTGCCGACCTTCCCGCCCTTCGCCCTGTTCGATCCCGCATTGGGGTTGACCTCGGTGATCCCGGACATGGACCCCACGCGGCCCGCGCAGGCCGATCCGGCACGCCTGCATGATGCGATCCAACGCTTCGGCGTGACCCAGCTGTTCGGCTCGCCTGCGCTGATGCGGGTCCTGGCCCGCCATGGTCGGCCGCTGCCGTCGGTGACCCGGGTGACCTCGGCCGGTGCCCCGGTTCCGCCGGATGTGGTCGCCACCATCCGTGGCCTGCTGCCGGCCGGCGCGCAGTTCTGGACGCCGTACGGTGCCACCGAATGCCTGCCGGTGGCGGTGGTGGAAGGCCATGAACTGGAGCGCACCCGTGCGGCCACCGAGGGCGGTGCGGGTACCTGCGTGGGCAACGTGGTGGCCCCGAACGAAGTGCGCATCATCGCCATCGACGATGCACCGCTGGCCGACTGGTCGCAGGTACGCGTGCTGGCCACCGGCGAGGTGGGCGAGATCACCGTGGCCGGCCCCACCGCCACCGACAGCTATTTCAATCGTCCGCAGGCCACCGCTGCGGCGAAGATTGCCGAAACGCTGGCCGATGGCAGTACCCGCATCGTGCATCGCATGGGCGATGTCGGCTATTTCGACGCGCAGGGCCGTTTGTGGTTCTGCGGACGCAAGACCCAGCGCGTGGAAACCCCGCACGGCCCGCTCTACACCGAACAGGTCGAGCCGGTGTTCAACACGGTGCAGGGCGTGGCACGCACCGCGCTGGTCGGCGTGGGTCCCGCGGGCGCGCAGGTGCCGGTCCTGTGCGTGGAACTGCAGCGTGGACAGTCCGACAGCCCGGCGCTGCATGAAGCGCTGCGCGCCCTTGCCGGCGCACGCCTGCCCGAGGCCGGGCTGCAGCACTTCCTGGTGCATCCGGCGTTTCCCGTCGATATCCGTCACAACGCCAAGATCGGCCGCGAGAAGCTCGCCGTCTGGGCCAGCGCCGAACTGGAGAAGCGCGCATGAAGATCCTGGTCACCGGTGGTGGTGGTTTCCTTGGCCAGGCGCTGTGCCGCGGGCTGGTCGAGCGCGGCCACCAGGTGCTGGCATTCAACCGCAGCCACTACCCGGCGCTGCAGGCGCTGGGAGTGGGCCAGATCCGTGGCGACCTGGCGGACCCGCAGGCCGTGCTGCATGCGGTGGCCGGTGTCGATGCGGTGTTCCACAACGGTGCCAAGGCCGGCGCCTGGGGCAGTTACGACAGCTACCACCAGGCCAATGTGGTCGGCACTGACAATGTCATCGCTGCCTGCCGTGCGCATGGCATCGGCAGGCTGGTCTATACCTCCACACCGAGCGTGACCCATCGTGCCACCCACCCGGTGGAAGGACTGGGCGCGGACGAGGTGCCCTACGGCGAGGATTTCCAGGCGCCGTACGCGGCGACCAAGGCGATCGCCGAACAACGGGTGCTGGCCGCCAACGACGCGACGCTGGCCACGGTGGCGCTGCGCCCGCGCCTGATCTGGGGGCCGGGTGACCAGCAGCTGGTGCCGCGCCTGGCCGAGCGCGCACGGCAGGGCCGGCTGCGCCTGGTCGGTGATGGCAGCAACAAGGTCGACACCACCTACATCGACAACGCCGCGCTGGCGCACTTCCTGGCATTCGAGGCGCTGGGCCCGGCGGCGGCCTGCGCCGGCAAGGCCTACTTCATCTCCAATGGCGAGCCACTGCCGATGCGCGAGCTGGTCAACAAGTTGCTGCAGGCCGTGGGCGCCCCCCCTGTGGAGAAGGCAATCAGCTTCAGGACCGCCTACCGGATCGGTGCGATCTGCGAGCGCCTGTGGCCGCTGCTGCGGTTGCGCGGCGAGCCGCCGTTGACGCGTTTCCTCGCCGAGCAGCTGTGCACGCCGCACTGGTACAGCATGGAGCCGGCGCGCCGTGATTTCGGCTATGTGCCGCAGGTCAGCATCGAGGAAGGGCTGCGTCGGCTGAAGGCCGCGTCGTCATGACGGCAGCCTCACGGCGCTGAAGACTTCATCGCGCGCAGAACCGGCCATCACCGGTTGCACACCGCCGGACCGGGAGGATGGACCCCACGCCACCCACGGCCGAATATCTGCGAGGAGCGCCATGCTGCATTACGCCGTCATTTTCTTCGTCATCGCCATCATCGCCGCCGTGCTCGGTTTCTCCGGCATCGCCGGCGCGGCCAGCAACATTGCCTGGATCCTGTTCGTGGTGTTCCTGGTCCTGGCGGTGATCTCGATGTTCCGCAAGCGCGGCTAGTGAGCCCCGGAGCAGTGCCGGTCGATGGCCGGCGCTGCTCCGGCGGAAGCGGTTGTTTCCTGTAGTACCGGGTACTGCCTGGCCTACAGCAGCCTGTGATCGGCTTCGTGCCGTTCCAGCGCCAGTTCGATCAGGCGCGTGATCAGCGTGGTGTAATCCACGCCACTGGCGCCCCACAGCTTCGGGTACATGCTGATGCGGGTGAAGCCCGGCAGCGTGTTGACCTCGTTGATGACGACGCGGCCATCGCCGGTCAGGAACACATCCACTCTGGCCATGCCGGCGCACTCCAGCGCCTGATACGCCTGCAGGGCGATCTGCCTGATCCGCTGCTGGGTGGCATCATCGATGTCGGCCGGGACCACAACGTCGGCGCCATTCTCGTTGAGGTACTTGGTGTCGTAGGCATAGAACTCGTCGTGCACCACTACTTCGCCACACACGCTGGCCTGCGGCTGCTCGTTGCCGAGCACCGCACATTCGATCTCGCGGCCGGCCACGGCCGCTTCCACCAGAACCTTGTGGTCGTAGCGCAGCGCCCGTTCCAGCGCGGCCGCGAAGCCGGCAGCGTCCTTGACCTTGCTCACCCCCACCGACGAACCCTGGTTGGCCGGCTTCACGAACAGCGGCAGACCGAGCTGGGCGATGACGCCGTCGACATCGATGTTCGCAGCCTGGTGGCGACGGATGCACTGCCAGGGCGCCACCTGCAGGCCGGCATCGCGCAGCAGGCGCTTGGTCACGTCCTTGTCCATGGCCACGGCCGAGCCCAGCACCGGTGAACCGACGAAGGGCAGGTTGGCCATGCGCAGCAGGCCCTGCAGCGCGCCATCCTCACCCAGCGGACCATGCACGATCGGCAGGACAACGTCGATCTGGCCGAGCACGGCAGCCGGATCGGCGGGCTGCAGCTGCGCCTGTCCGGCGCCCGGGTGCACCGACAGCGCGACGCCGGACCGGTGCAGCGCGATGCGCGCCGGATCATCGGCGTTGAGCAGGAAGCTCCCGGCCTGGCTCAGATGCCATCGGCCCTGCTTGTCGATGCCGATCAGCACCGGCTCGAAGCGCTCGTGGTCGAGTGCGTCGAGGATGTTCTTCGCCGACTGCAGCGAGACTTCGTGCTCGGAGGACTTACCACCGAAAATGATGCCGACCCGGGTCCTGCTCATGGGCAATGCGATGTCCTGGACGTTGCGTGGCCCCACAGCATGGACCTTCCTTCGCCCGGCAGGTGAGGCGGAGACGAACCCGCACCCATCCGCGCTGCCCGGCCCAAGCCCGGCACCCACGAAGGTAGAATGGGGCCATGGCTCTTTCCCTGCTCAAGTCCCTCAAGCCGGTCGCCGGCCGTGCCCTGCAGATCGCCCTGAACCGCGCCCTGGCGCTGGATCCGGATACCCGCCACGCGTTGGCCGGTCTGGATGGCCGCCATATCGATCTGACCCTGGAGGCTCCTGCGCTGGCCATGCGCATCAGCGTTGACGGTGACCAGCTGCGGGTGGGGCCGGTGGATGCGCAGGAAGCCGATCTGGCCGTACGCAGCAGCCTGTCGGGGGTGCTGGCCCAGCTGCCGCTGCTGGCCAATGCCCGGCGCGCCGACAGCACCGGCAAGGGACGCGTGCGCGTGGCCGGCGATGCCGAGTTGGCGCGCCGCCTGCAGCAGCTGGCCAAGGGCTTCGACCCGGACTGGCAGCAGCCGTTCGTCAGCGTGTTCGGCGAGGTGCTGGGCGTACAGGTGGCCAACACACTGCGCGGCGCGCTGCAGCACGCCCGCCAGGGCGTGATCGATCTGGCGCACAGTGCAGCCGAATTCATTACCGAGGAATCGCGCGACGTGGTGCCGCGCGCCGAGCTGGACGCGTTCCACGACGATGTGGATGTGCTGCGCGATGATGTCGAGCGCCTGGGTGCACGCGTGCAGCGCCTGCGGGGTGCGGCATGAAGGCGGTGCTGCGGGCCAGCCGCATCGGCCGGGTGATCCTGCGCTACCGCCTGGATGACCTGCTGCAGGACACGCCGGCCGAACGCTGGCTGCGCCTGGCCAAACCCTTCGTTCCGCGGGCCTCTGCCGACATCGCCGCGCAATCGCGTGGCGCACGCCTGCGCCTGGCGCTGCAGGACCTGGGTCCGATCTTCGTCAAGTTCGGGCAGATCCTGTCGACCCGTCGCGACCTGGTGCCGCCGGACGTGGCCAACGAACTGACCCTGCTGCAGGACCGGGTCAAGCCGTTCGACGGCGACACCGCGCGCCGCATCGTCGAGGACGCGCTGGGCCTGCCGGTCAGCGAAGCCTTTGCCAGCTTCGATACCGAACCGCTGGCGTCGGCCTCGATCGCGCAGGTCCATGCAGCCACGCTGGCCGATGGCCGCCAGGTGGTGGTCAAGGTGCTGCGCCCGGGCATCGAGAAGCAGATCGACGCCGATATCGCCCTGCTCAATTCACTGGCCACGCTGGTCGAGCGCACCCACCCGCGTGCCGACAAGATCCGCCCGCGCGAAGTCGTGGCGGAAGTGGAGAACACCCTGGCCGCCGAGCTGGACCTGCAGCGCGAAGGCGCCAACGCCAGCGTCCTGCGCCGCTTCTGGGAGAACTCCGACGACCTGTACGTGCCGGAAGTGATCTGGAGCCACACGGCCGAGCGCGCGCTGACCCTGGAGCGCGTGTGGGGCATTCCCTCCGATGACATCGTGGCACTGGACGCCGCCGGGATCGATCGCAAGGCGCTGGCCGCCAAGGGCGTGCGGGTGTTCTACACCCAGGTGTTCCGCGACAACTTCTTCCACGCCGATGCGCATGCCGGCAACATCTGGGTCGACCCCGATCCGGCACGCCGCAGCGATCCGCGCTTCATCGCGCTGGACTTCGGCATCATGGGCCAGCTGTCGCAGGAAGATCAGTACTACCTGGCCGAGAACTTCATGGCCATCTTCAACCGCGACTACCGCCGCATCGCCGAGCTGCACGTGCAGGCGCGCTGGATGCCGGACCACGTGCGCATCGACGACCTGGAAGCGGCGGTGCGGTCGGTGTGCGAGCCGTACTTCACCCGCCCGCTGTCGCAGATCTCGCTGGCGGAAGTGCTGATGAAGCTGTTCCGCGTGGCGCAGCGCTACCAGCTGACGCTGCAGCCGCAGCTGATCCTGCTGCAGAAGACCCTGTTGAACATCGAAGGCGTCGGTCGCCAGCTCGACCCGCAGATCGATATCTGGGCGGTGGCCAAGCCGGTACTGGCGAAGATCCTGCGCGAGCGCTACAGCCCGCGCAGGGTGATGCGCGAGCTCGGCAAGCGCCTGCCGGAAATCATGACCCACGCACCGGACATGCCCCGCCTGGTGCATGCCTGGCTGACCCAGCAGGTGGAGGGACGTCACGAGCTGGCGATGCGCTCGCGCGATCTGGTATCGCTCGATGCCAGCGTGCAGCGCCTGCAGAAGCATGCGGTCGGTGCCATCACCGGCGTCGGCCTGCTTGCCATTGCCGCCTTGATGTACGTGTTGCAGCCGCCCGGCTGGTACTGGGGCGACCTGCCGATGTGGAGCTGGCTGTCGGGCGCGGTGGGTGTGGCCGCATTGGCCCGGGCGTGGTGGAAGTAGCCGGCGTGCTGCAGGCGCTCAAGGACGAATTGGTGCGCTTTGGCGCCGACAACGATGCGCGCGAAAGCGAGCGGGCCCGGCGCATGCTCAACATCACGCCGGATACCGGTGCGCTGCTGTCGCTGCTGGTACGTTTCGGACAGGCGCGGCGCGTGCTGGAGATCGGCACCTCCAACGGCTATTCCACCCTGTGGCTGGCCGAGGCTGCCGCTGCCATCGACGGCCATGTGACCACGCTGGAGTACGCTGCCGACAAGGTGGCCCTGGCCGGCGCGACCTTCGCCCGCAGCGGCCTGCAGGCGCATATCACCCTGATGCACGCTGACGCCGGGGCGTGGCTGGCGCAGGCGGCCGATGCCAGCATCGACCTGCTGTTCCTCGATTCGGATCGCGAGCAGTACGCTGGCTGGTGGCCGCACCTGCGCCGCGTGCTGCGGCCCGGTGGCCTGCTGGTGGTGGACAACGCGATCTCCCACGCCGAACAGATGGAGCCGCTGCGTGCAGCACTGGTGGCCGATCCTGATGTCAGCGTCAGCCTGGTGCCGGTGGGCAACGGTGAACTGCTGGCACTGCGCAACGTTTGACTGCCTCGCGGCACAAACCCGGGGTCAGATCCCTTTTCCGCAGGAAAAGGGATCTGACCCCATACAGGCCGCCCGTATAATCGCGCGGTGAGCACCGAACCCGATACCCTCGCCGCGGTCGAGACCGACACCGCCCCCCTTCGGCTCCTGCACCTGGATGAACGCCTGGCGGTGGTCGACAAGCCGGCCGGGCTGATGGTCCATGACAGCAAGCTGGCCCGTGGCGAAGATGATTTCCTGGCCGATCGCCTGCGTGAGCAGCTCGGGCGCCCGATCTTTCTGGTGCATCGGCTGGATCGTGCCACCAGTGGCTGCCTGCTGCTGGCCTTCGACCGTGACACCGCCAGTGCGCTGGGCAAGGCCCTGATGGGCGGCGAGGTGGCCAAGGACTACCTGACCATCTGCCGCGGCTGGCCGGCCGAGGCGTCCTGGCGGGTCGACCACGACCTCGACGGCGGCCCCGGAAAACCGGTCAAGAAGCCTGCCATCACCGACTTCCAGTGCCTGGCTACCGGCGAGCTGCCGGTGCCGGTCGGCGAGTTCGCCCGTTCGCGCTATGCGCTGCTGCGCTGCCAGCCGCAGACCGGACGGTTCCGGCAGATCCGCCGGCATCTCAAGCATCTTTCGCACCACATGATCGGCGACACCAGCCACGGCGACGGCCGCCACAACCGCATCTTCCGCATGCAGGGGGTGCACCGCATGCTGCTGCACGCCGAGCGCCTGCGTTTTCCGCATCCCGAGGGCGGCACGGTGGATGTGCGGGCGCCGCTGGACCGGGAATTCCAGAAGGCACTGGACCTGTTCGGCTGGCGGGTGGAGTGAAGGCAGCGCCGGGCATGGCCCGGCGCTACCGCCTCACTTCTTTTCCGGCTCGTTGACGATCGCTTCCAGATCCTTCTGCAGGTCGGCGAACAGCGGCTGCATGCGCGACTGGATGGCCACCATCACGTTCTGCATCAGCGCCGGGGTCTTGTCGAGCAGACTCTGGCCCGCCGGGCTCTCGTAGAACTCGGCCATCGCCAGCACGTCTTCCTTGCTGAAGGTCTTCTTGTAGAGATCCACGTACATCGGCCGCAGCTGCTGCCATGACAGGGCCTGGCGCAGGGTCTGGCTGGTCCGTGCCTGGATGCGCTTGAGCTGCTCCTGCTGCTGGGCATTGAGCTGGCGCTGCGACGCGACCTGCTGGAACTGCTGCTGCTGCATCGCCTCGATCTGCGGCAGCATGGTGTCGATCATGCTCTGCGCGCGGGAGGCCGACAGCAGGCGGTTGATGTCGCCGTCGGTCGGCGCGGCGGCCAGGACCGGGGCGCTGGCCACGGCAAGCGCCAGCAGAAGGGCAGCACGGCGTAGCAGGGCGGGCAGGGTGGATGCGGAGCGGATCATGCGAAGCTTCCTGCGGTACATGGGACGGCCAGCATACCCGCTGGCAAGGCGAAGGCGGCGTGTTCGGTGCCTGATCGGCGGCATACGGCGCGCGATGCCGCACTCCGCCACGTGGCTGCCGTTACAATGCGCGGATGGGCAGTGGACCGGTCACCATCAGCGCGCAGCTTGAAATCCCCGACGGCGAGATCGTCGAGCGTTTCGTGCGTGCCAGTGGTGCCGGTGGCCAGAACGTCAACAAGGTGTCCACCGCGGTGGAACTGCGTTTCGACGTGGCCAACTCGCCCTCGTTGCCCGAACCATTGCGCGCGCGCCTGCTGGCGCGGCGTGACCGGCGGATGACCGGCGAAGGCGTGCTGGTCATCGACGCGCAACGCTTCCGGACCCAGGATCGCAATCGCGAGGATGCGCGCGAGCGGCTGGCGGCCTTCATCCAGGCCGGGTTGAGCGTGCCCAAACCGCGCAAGGCCACCAAGCCGACCCTCGGGTCGAAACTGCGTCGTCTGGACGCCAAACGCGGGCGCGCGCAGATCAAGCGCGGGCGCTCCTCACGTGACTGGGAGTGATTGCTTGAACAACCCGACTCCGTTGCTGCCGGCCATCCCGCCGAACATGCCGCAGGTCAGATCCAACCCGTTCCTGCGCTGGCTGGCGCGCTGCACCCTGCGCATGGGCGGCTGGAAGGTGGTCGGCACCCTGCCGGACATCCCGAAGCTGGTCTTCATCATCGCCCCGCACTCGTCCAACTGGGACGGGTTCTGGGGCATGGCGGCCAAGATCGCACTGGGCATGAAGGTCAAGGTGCTGGGCAAGGCGTCGCTGTTCTGGTGGCCGCTGGGCCCGCTGCTGCACCGGCTGGGCGTGATCCCGCTGGACCGCAGCTCGCCGCAGGGAACCGTCGGCCAGGCCGTGGACCTGATCCGCAACAACGACAGGATGTGGTTCGCGATCACCCCGGAAGGCACCCGCAAGGCGGTCAAGGAATGGAAGGCCGGATTCCTGAAGATCGCGCGGATGGCCGACGTGCCGATCCTGACCGCCTATTTCCATTATCCGGAGAAGGTCATCGGCGTCGGTCCGCTGTTCCATCCCACCGGCGATGACGTGGCCGACATGGCCGCCATCCGCGAGTTCTACCGGCCCTGGATCGGCAAGACCCGCGGTACGGTCTGAGCCGGCCGCCAGTGAAGGTCCAGACGCCACGTCCGGCACATGCCGGGCGAGCGCGACAGGAGTAGGGTGGACGGTCGGCATCCCATCCCGTCTGCCCAAGGAGCGTTTTACATGTCGCGTACCGTAGTCCTGGCCGCCGCCATCAGCCTGGCGCTGGCGGCCTGTTCCGGCAAGGAGTCCACCCCCGTGTCCGCAGCCCAGAATACCCCGGCCCAGCAGCCGGCCGATGCCTCCACCAACCCGCTGCTGAGCGCCAGCACGCTGCCGTTCCAGGCGCCGCCGTTCGACAAGATCAAGGACAGCGACTACCTGCCGGCGTTCGAGGAAGGCATGCGCCAGCACCTGGCCGACGTGCGCAAGATCGCCGACAACAGCGAGCCGGCCACCTTCGACAACACCATCGTGGCGATGGAGCGCAGCGGCGAGACCCTGACCCGCGTGTCGCGCATCTTCTTCGGCCTGGTGCAGGCCGATACCAACGATGCGCGCCAGAAGATCCAGGAAGAAGTCGCGCCGAAACTGGCCGCGCACCAGGACGAGATCAGCCTCGACCCGAAGCTGTTCGCACGCGTGAAATCGCTGTACGACCAGCGTGACACGCTGGGCCTGGACCCGGTGCAGAAGCGCCTGGTCGAGCATTACTACGACGGCCTGGTGCGTGCCGGTGCGCAGCTGTCCGACGCCGACAAGGCCAGCCTGCGCAAGCTCAACGTGGAAGAGACCACGCTTTCCACCCAGTTCCATACCCGCCTGGTCGCCGCCACCGCAGCCGCTGCCGTCATCGTGGACGACAAGGCCAAGCTGGCCGGCCTGGATGAGAACGCGATCAACACCGCAGCTGCCGATGCGAAGGCGCGCAAGCTTGACGGCAAGTTCCTGCTGCCGCTGCAGAACACCACCCAGCAGCCGGTGCTTGGTTCGCTGAGCGACCGCGACCAGCGCGCCGCCGTGCTCAAGGCCTCGGAAACCCGCGCCGAGCGCGGTGATGCCAACGATACCCGCCAGACCGTGCAGCGCCTGGCCCAGCTGCGTGCGCAGAAGGCCAAGCTGCTGGGTTTCGACACCTTCGCCGACTACCAGCTGGGCGACCAGATGGCCAAGACCCCGGCCGCCGCGCTGAAGCTGCTGACCGACACCGTGCCGGCTGCCACCGCCAAGGCACGTGCCGAAGCCGGCGAGATCCAGAAGGTGATCGACGCGCAGAAGGGCGGTTTCCAGGTTGCGGCCTCGGACTGGGACTTCTACGCCGAGCAGGTACGCAAGGCCAAGTACGATCTGGATGAGTCGCAGATCAAGCCCTACTTCGAGCTGGACAACGTGCTGCAGAACGGCGTCTTCTACGCCGCCACCCAGCTGTACGGCATCACCTTCAAGCCACGTACCGACATTCCGACCTACCACCCGGACATGAAGGTGTATGAAGTGTTCGACAAGGACGGCACCTCGCTGGCCCTGTTCTACACCGACTACTTCAAGCGTGACAGCAAGTCCGGCGGCGCGTGGATGGACGTGTTCGTCGAGCAGGATGGCCTGACCGGCGCCAAGCCGGTGGTCTACAACGTCTGCAACTTCACCAAGCCGGCCGAAGGCCAGCCGGCGCTGTTGAGCTTCGACGACGTCACCACCCTGTTCCACGAGTTCGGCCACGCCCTGCACGGCATGTTCTCGAACGTGAAGTACCCCTCGATCGCCGGCACGGCCACCTCGCGCGATTTCGTCGAGTTCCCGTCGCAGTTCAACGAGCACTGGGCGCTGGATCCGAAGGTGTTCGCCAACTACGCCAAGAACTACAAGACCGGCGAGCCGATGCCGCAGGAACTGGTCGACAAGATCCTCAAGGCGCGCAGCTTCAACCAGGGCTACGCCACCACCGAGTACCTGTCGGCTGCGCTGCTGGACCTGGCCTGGCACACGCAGAAGGCCGACGCGCCGCTGCAGGATGTCGGAGCCTTCGAAGCCAGCGCGCTGAAGAAGTTCAAGGTCGATCTGCCGCAGGTTCCGCCGCGCTACCGCACTACCTACTTCGACCACATCTGGGGCGGTGGCTACTCGGCCGGCTACTACGCCTACTTCTGGGCGGAGGTGCTCGACCATGACGCCTTCCAGTGGTTCACCGAGAACGGCGGCCTGACCGCGGCCAATGGCCAGCAATTCCGCGACAAGATCCTCTCGCGCGGCAACAGCGTGGAGCTGTCGACCCTGTACCGCGATTTCCGCGGCAAGGACCCGTCGGTGGAACCGCTGCTGAAGTTCCGCGGGCTGAAGTAAGAAAGCGAAAACGGCGGGGGCGACCCCGCCGTTTTTCTTTCTGTAGCGTCGAGCCATGCTCGACGTTCTTCCGTAGAGCCGAGCCCATGCTCGGCTGATGTTTCCTGGAAAGGCAGCCGAGCATGGGCTCGGCTCTACAAACAGCCTTACGTCCCCACGTGCACCCGGTTCGCCTGTTCGGCAAGGCCCAGGTGATCCAGCGCGATATCCAGCGCCAGCACGTAGCTCTGCGCGCCATAGCCGGCGGCGATGCCCAGGCGCTGGCCGATGCCGGCCGGCAGACAGGGCTCAGCCACCGCGCCGTCGTCATGCACCTCCACGTAGGCGTTGTGCAGATAGGGCAGCAGGCGCTGCAGACGCAGGCTGCCGGCACACGCGCCGGGATCGAGCAATGTCACTTCGCCGCGGCTGTGATCGGCCACGCGCAGGGCATCCAGCAGTTCCTGTTCCGAACCGCAGGCACGGATGGCCACGCTGGTGCCGGCATCGATCGCACGGTGTACCAGCGACTTCAGTACCGGTGCCGGCAGCGGCAGTGCGGTACGGATCAATGTGCCGGCCGCTTCCGGGCCGCGGATGATGAAGATCGACATGGCTCAGCCCTCCTGCGCCAGGCGGCGGCCGACGATGGCCAGCGACAGCGGATAACCGGCCTGCTGGCTGCGCTGGTCGACCACCACCGCGGCCGGCCCATGCTGCAGGCGCAGGCGCGCGTCCAGGCCGGGTTCGCGGGCGCTCTGCAGTTCGATGTACTGCGCCGGCAGCCGCTCCAGGGCGGCCTGCAGCGCGCTGCCCTCGGCCTGCCATTGCGCCTCGTCGGCCACGCCCACGTCCAGCAGTACCCAGTCGGCCGAGCGCGCCTGCGGCTGGCACAGGCACTGGCGCACTTCGGACAGGCTGGCGCAGTCGCTGCACAGCACGCGGTGGCCGGACAACTGCGCCGGCAGCTGCGGACGCGGTGCCGATGAAGAGGCGTGGCGGATCACCAGGAGGGTCATACAACACCTTGCGGAAAGCGCCGTTCGGCGCGGTGGGCAGACGATGCGCGCTGTGCCCGTAAAGGTGCGATGCCGGGCGCCGGGCCCGGGCGTAAAACCTGCGTAACCCTGCATCGGCAGCGCCGGGCCATGCCCGGAGACCACATGGCGCGGCCGTTCCAACACTCCGCCGGGCATGGCCCGGCGCGACCGGGAACCTCTTGCACCCGGATGGGGTCTGAAGACCCTGCCACCCCATCGGAACCTGACATGGATGCTGTTGCCCGACCGCCGTTCCCGCAACGCGCTCTCGCCTGGCTGAAGAAGGAGGCGCTGCCGCTGCTGCTCATGCTGGGCCTGCTCGCCGCCGCCCGCGACACCCTCGCCAATCATTACGTGGTGCCCAGTGGCTCGATGCAGCCGACCCTGCAGCCCGGTGACCGGGTGGTGGTGGACATGCGTGCCTATGGCCTGCGCCTGCCGTTCACCAACACGTCCCTGCTGTCCACCGGCCAGCCGCAGCGCGGCGAGGTGGCGGTATTCGATTCGCCTGCCGACGGCACCCGCCTGATCAAGCGGGTCGCCGCCGTGGCCGGCGACCACGTGCAACTGCACGAGGGCCACCTGAGCATCAATGGCCACCCGCTGCAGATGGCCGAGCTGCAGGACGTGGAGGCCTTCGGCAGCCGCCGTGCGCGCCTGGACCTGGACATGGGCGGTGGTCCCGACATTGCGGATCTGGTGGTACCGGCCGGCAAGCTGCTGGTACTGGGGGATCATCGCGGCAACAGTTTCGATGGCCGCTTCTTCGGCTTCGTCGACGCCGACAAGGTCTACGGGCGCGCGGTGGCCGTCTACTACCGCCGTGGCGAGGGCTTCCAGTGGCAGCACCTGTGAGCTGAATCGATACGTCAGGGATATCAATCCTGACTTTTCAGGTTATGGATCGACTGGATGGACGGGCCTACTCTGGGGCCCGTTCCCTCCCACCCCGGCCGCCCCTACGGCCCTTCGATCCCATGACTGGCGAAACCGCCGCGGCCCCCGAACGTCGCTTCCCTCCTGCCGATTCCAGCCCCGAGACGCGCATCCAGCAGGGCACGCCAGCGTTCCGCCGCACGGCGGTCGCGCTGTTCCTGGCCGGCTTCTCCACCTTTGGCCTGCTGTACGCGGTGCAGCCGTTGCTGCCCGAGTTCAGCCGCCACTTCGGCGTCTCCGCCGCCGGCAGCGCGATGTCGCTGTCACTGACCACCGGCACGCTGGCCGTGGCGATGCTGCTGGCCGGGCTGCTGTCCGACGCCGTGGGCCGCAGGCCGTTGATGATCGTCGCCCTGCTGGCCTCGGCCATCCTCTCGCTGAGTACCGCCCTGGTCGATGACTGGACCACGCTGCTGGTGCTGCGCACCCTGCTGGGCCTGGCCCTGAGTGGCGTGCCGGCGGTGGCGATGACCTATCTGGTCGAAGAAATGGACAGCCGCGCACTGGGCCTGGCGATGGGCCTGTACATCGGCGGCAACGCGATCGGTGGCATGAGCGGGCGCCTGCTCGCCGGCATCATCGCCGACCATTGGGGGTGGCGCTGGGGCATCGGCGTGGTCTCGATCATCGCCGTGGCCAGCACCGTGCTGCTGTGGCTGCAGCTGCCACCATCGCGGCATTTCCAGGCCCGTCGCGGCGGCCTGCGCCAGCTGCCGTCGCGCTGGCGCACGTTGTTCGCCGATCCCGGCCTGCCGTGGCTGTTCGCCACCTCCTTCGTGTTGATGGGCGTATTCGTCACCCTCTACAACTACCTCGGCTATCACCTGCTGGCGCCGCCGTACCACCTCAGCCAGACCGTGGTCGGGCTGATCTTCAGCGTCTACCTGGTCGGTACGTTCAGCTCGGCATGGATGGGCCAACAGGCCACGCGGTACGGCCGTGGGCGCGTCCTGTCGATCTCCTTCGTGCTTATCGGTGCCGGCATCGCGCTGCTGGCGATGCCGTGGCTGACCACGATGGCGCTGGGCATCGCGCTGGTGACCTTCGGCTTCTTCGGCGGTCATTCGGTCGCCAGCAGCTGGGTCGGCAGCCGGGCGGGCATGATGCGCGCGGAAGCCTCGGCACTGTATCTGTTCGCCTACTACCTGGGGTCGAGCGTGCTGGGCGGTGTGGGCGGGCTTGCCTACGCCGCGTGGGACTGGCTGGGGGTGTGCGCGTTCGCGGCAGTGCTGACCCTGCTTGGCGGTGGCATCGTCTGGGCGTTGCAGCAGCGCGCCCCGCAGCCGGTGACGGCCTGATGCTCGCCGGGCCATGCCCGGCGAGCGCGCAGCGCGGCGCTTCACTCTTCGGCGAATGCGCCGCGCAGCAGGCCGGCGAAGTTGCGGATCAGCGGCGTCACTCCCTCACGGCGCCATGCCAGCTGCACCTCCGAGTGCGCGCCGGCATCGGCCAGCGCGACAAAGCGCGCGCCTTCCACCCGGATGTGGTCGCACGAGGACGGCAGGATCGCCGCACCCAGGCCAGCCGCCGCCAGGCTGATCAGCGTGGACGCCTCACCGGCTTCCTGCACGATGCGTGGAGTGAATCCGGCAGCCGCGCACAGCGCGATCATGTGGTCATGGATGCCGGCGCCGGCACTGCGTCGAAAGGCCACGAACGGTTCCTGCGCGAACGCACGCAGCGACAGCGTTCCCTGTTCCGGGAGCCGGCGCAGGGCAGGGTGGTCGGCATGCACGATCAACGCCAGCGGATCGACGAACAGGCTGTGCGCAACCAGTTCCGGCGGCAGCGCGCGCTTGCGGATGATGCCCACGTCCAGTGAACCGTCGAGCAGGGCGTCGATCTGCTGCAGCGTGTTCATCTCGCTCAGCTGCAGCCGCACCTGCGGATACTGCTGGCGGTAGCGCAGGATCGAGCGCGGAATCTGCGGCGACAGCGGTGTGGCCCGGGTCAGCCCGATATGCAGCTCACCCTGTTCGCCGCGCTGTGTGCGCTGCACCTCGTCCATTGCCGTCTCCACCTGCTGCACGATGGCCCGCGCGCGCTCCTGCAGCAGTTCGCCGGCAGGCGTCAGCTGCACGCGGCGATGGCTGCGCACGAACAGGCGCGCCCCGATCAGGTCCTCCAGCTGGCGGATCTGCTGGCTGAGCGGCGGCTGCGACATGCCCAGCCGCTCGGCCGCCTGGCCGAAGTGCAGGGTCTCGGCAACGGCAAGGAAATAGCGCAGGTGGCGCAGTTCGATGGACATGCGCCCAGTCTATTCATCGCCGGCCGGAAATGAATCAGAGGTTGGATCCGACCCCGTGCCGACCAACGGTCGGCACCCGCCAACAGCAGCTGGCACTAAACAGCAGAGGGAAACTGTCGAAGGCGGGGTGGGTCCGGTTGCGGGGGTGTGAGCGGCATGGATGCCGCGACCAAGCCCCCATGGACGGGTTTACGGCGCCCCCCGCAACCGGACCCATCCCGCCGTCCCACACATAGCCAGCTGTTGCCGTTGCTTCGGCTTGAGGCTTCGGCAGGTGCAGGGCGGCAGCCCTGCAAACCAGAACCCCCTCACCGCTCGGAGTGCCCGCTCTGGTCGTAATCGCGCGGGCTGAACAGTTCCGGCTGGATCAGCTCGATGAACGCTCGTGCCTGCGCCGACAGCGCCTTGCCGCGGCGCACGATCACGCCATAGCTGCGCTCCGGGAACCAGCGCTTCATCGACCGCGCCGCCAGCCGCTCGTGGTCGGCCTCGTTCAGGCACAGCGCCGGCACGATGGAAATACCCATGCCCATCGCCACGTACTGCTTGATTACTTCCCAGCCGCCCACCTCGAGGGCGACGGTGTACGCGATGCGATGGCGCTGGAACACCTGGTCGACCAGACGGTAGGTGATCTGCCGCTTCGGCGGCAGCACCAGCGGATAGCGGGCGATGTCGGCCAGCTCCAGCTCCGCGCCCCGGGCCAGCGGATGGTCATGCGGCGCGATCAGCACCTGCTCGAAACGATAGGCCGGGGCGTAGCTGAGGTCGGCGGGCACGTCGGTCATCGAGCCGATGGCAAGGTCAGCGGCGTCCTCGCGCAGCAGGTCGGTGCCGTCCGCGCTGATCGCGTTGTGCAGGGTCAGGCGCACGTCCGGGTGATGCATGCGGAAGCGCTCGACGATCTTCGGCAGCAGGTACAGGATGGTCGAACTGTTGGCCGCGATGTTCAGTTCGCCCGCATCCAGCCCGCGCACCTTGTCGCGGAAGCACGCCTCCAGCCCGTCCAGGCTCTCCACCAGCGGTTGCGCCATTTCGTACAGCAGCTGGCCCTCGCGGCTGGGCACCAGGCGGCGGCCGCTGCGCTCGAACAGCGGTACGCCCAGCTCCCGCTCCAGCGCCTGCAATTGCAGGCTGATGGCCGGCTGGCTGACGAAAAGCGCCTCAGCCGCCCGTGAGACTGAACCCAGACGCACGGTCTGGCAGAACGCACGCAAGGGCTTCAGGCGGTCGGATTTGTAGGAAAAACGAGGACTTGGCGAGCTGCGCGTGGTCATGGCGTAACGAGTATTAGCACAATTTATGTAAAGCATTGCAAAAACTGTTTTGCCAAATACTGAGCGCCGGCGGCACGGTGGAGACGTTCCCCACTGCTGGAGTCGTCCCATGTCCGCCGTCGCTTCCGCTGTTCCCTCCCCCGCCGCCAAGGCCACGCCCGGCATCGCCCTGGCGACCCGGGTGGCCGGCCAGGACACCCTGCTGCCGGCGCCGCTGCTGGCCCTGCTGGTGTCGCTGCACCGGGCGGTGGAGCCGGGTCGGCAGGCGCGGCTGCAGGCTCGCCGTGAGCGCCAGGCGTTCTTCGACCGCGGCGGCCTGCCGGACTTCCGTGAGGACACCGCCGCGATCCGCAGCGGCGACTGGACCGTCGCACCGCTGCCGGCCGCGCTGCAGGACCGCCGCGTCGAGATCACCGGCCCGACCGATCCGAAGATGGTCATCAACGCGCTGAACTCCGGCGCCAAGGTGTTCATGGCCGACTTCGAGGATTCGACCTCGCCGACCTGGCGCAACCTGCTGGCCGGGCAGCAGTCGCTGGCCGCTGCGGTGCGTGGTGACCTGGAGTACACCGCGGCCAATGGCAAGCACTACACCCTGCGCCCGTACGACGAGCAGGCCGTGCTGATCGTGCGCCCGCGTGGCTGGCATCTGGACGAGAAGCACGTCCGCATCGATGGCCAGTTCCTGGCCGGTGGGCTGTTCGACGCGGCGGTGTTCGCCTTCCACAACGCCCGCACGCTGCAGCGCAAGGATCGTGGCCCGTACTTCTACCTGCCCAAGCTGCAGAGCATGGAAGAGGCGGCCCTGTGGGAGACCGCGCTGTCGCACATCGAAGGCATGCTGGGCCTGCCGCACGGGCAGATCAAGGTGACCGTGCTGATCGAAACGCTGCCGGCGGTGTTCGAGATGGACGAGATCCTGCACGCGCTGCGCGACCGCATCGTCGGCCTGAACTGCGGGCGCTGGGACTACATCTTCTCTTACCTGAAGACCTTCCGCCGCCACGCCGACCGCGTGCTGCCCGAGCGCGGCCAGGTGACCATGACCCAGCCGTTCCTGAAGGCGTATTCGGAACTGCTGATCCAGACGTGCCACCGCCGGGGGGCACATGCGATGGGCGGCATGGCGGCGCAGATTCCGATCAACAACGACGCCGCTGCCAACGAGCAGGCGATGGCGCGTGTGCGTGCCGACAAGCTGCGCGAGGTGAGTGCAGGCCATGACGGCACCTGGGTCGCGCATCCGGCGTTGATTCCGGTGGCGATGGCGATCTTCGACGAGCACATGCCTGCGCCCAACCAGCACCACGTCCTGCGTCAGGACGTGCGCGTGGGCCGCGACGAACTGATCGCGCGTCCGCCGGGCACCATCACCCGCGCCGGCTTCGAGGGCAATGTCGAAGTCTGCGTGCGCTACCTGGCCGCGTGGCTGGACGGCAACGGTTGCGTGCCCATCCATCACCTGATGGAAGACGCGGCAACCGCCGAGATCAGCCGCAGCCAGTTGTGGCAGTGGCTGCATACCCCGGGCCAGCAGCTGGACGACGGCACTGCCATCGACTTGGCACTGCTCGACACCACCCTGGCGCAGTTGCCCGCACGCCTGGGTGATACCACGGCGCTGCCCGGCGGCGCGCGCATCGGCGAAGCCATCGCCCTGCTTGGCGAACTGAGCCGCAACGATGAACTGACCGACTTCCTGACCCTGCCGGCCTACGCGCGCATCGACTGATCCCCGCGCCCGTTTCCACGCCGCTTCCCTTCCCGCTGCACGCACCACTGAACTGGAGATAGACATGAGCACCCTGCCCACTGCCGAACAGATCCAGCACGACTGGGATACCAACCCGCGCTGGGAAGGCATCCAGCGCAACTACAGCGCCGCCGACGTGGTGCGCCTGCGCGGCACTGTCCATATCGAGCATTCGCTGGCCCGGCTGGGCGCGGAGAAGCTGTGGAAGTCGCTGCACGAGCGCGAGTTCGTCAACGCGCTGGGCGCACTGACCGGCAACCAGGCCATGCAGCAGGTCAAGGCCGGCCTGAAGGCCATCTACCTGTCCGGCTGGCAGGTGGCGGCCGATGCCAACCTGGCCGGGCAGATGTATCCGGACCAGTCGCTGTATCCGGCCGATTCGGTGCCGGCGGTGGTCAAGCGCATCAACAACACGCTGCTGCGCGCCGACCAGCTGCATCACGCTGAAGGCAAGGACGACATCGATTTCCTGCAGCCGATCGTAGCCGATGCCGAGGCCGGCTTCGGTGGCGTGCTCAATGCGTTCGAACTGATGAAGGCGATGATCGAAGCCGGCGCCGCGGGCGTGCATTTCGAGGACCAGCTGGCATCGGTGAAGAAGTGCGGCCACATGGGCGGCAAGGTGCTGGTGCCGACCCGCGAGGCCATCGAGAAGCTCAACGCGGCGCGGCTGGCGGCCGATGTGCTGGGTGTGCCGACCCTGCTGGTGGCGCGCACCGACGCCGAAGCGGCCGACCTGCTGACCAGTGACATCGACGGCAACGATAAGCCGTTCACCACCGGCGAGCGCACCGTCGAAGGCTTCTACAAGACCCGCAACGGCCTGGAACAGGCCATCAGCCGCGGCCTGGCCTATGCACCGTATGCCGATCTGGTGTGGTGCGAGACCGGCAAGCCGGACCTGGAGTTCGCGCGCAGGTTCGCCGAAGCCATTCATGCGAAGTTCCCCGGCAAGCTGCTGGCCTACAACTGCTCGCCGAGCTTCAACTGGAAGAAGAACCTGGACGACGCCACCATCGCCAAGTTCCAGAAGGAGCTGGGCAGCTATGGCTACAAGTTCCAGTTCATCACCCTGGCCGGTTTCCACGCGCTGAACTACGGCATGTTCAACCTGGCCCACGGTTACGCGCGCCGGCAGATGAGCGCCTTCGTCGAGTTGCAGGAGGCGGAGTTCGAAGCGGCCGAGCGCGGCTTCACCGCGGTCAAGCACCAGCGCGAGGTCGGCACCGGTTACTTCGACGCGGTCACCCAGGCGATCCAGCAGGGACAGTCCTCCACCACCGCGCTGACCGGTTCGACCGAAGAAGAGCAGTTCCACAGCGAACGCGCGGCCTGATCCAACGGTGGCCGTGCGATCGGCTGCCGACACCGCTCAGGGTGGCCAGGGAAGGGCCAGACAACGCCGGCCGGTCGGGGGACCTGCCGGCGTTGTTGTATCCCCTCGGCCCGGTCCCGCATGGCATCCGCGTCAATCGGGCGCACGCCTCGCCACGCAACTTGGCCCAAACCCTGTGAAGACGGGCATCAGCTTGATCCGGCAGGAATTTTTACGGACAGTCGTGCTCCCAAGGTGCAGCCCCCGGTCTCCACGCACCTACCGGCTGTCGATTCGTAAAAATGAGATAGGGCGCACACTTTAAAGCGGTGCTATGCTCCGCGGCTCACCAGGGGACGCTGGCGGCGGGTGCAGGGAATGACCGGCAGGGGTGCGGCCGAGAACACTGATGCAACGACCGGTATCGCCCATGTGGCGATGGCCGAGATCGTGCATGCGCTGCTGTCCGATGCCGAGGTCGCATTGTTCGCCAGATTCGGCCGGCCGCGCCGGCTCGAAGCCGGGCAGTGGCTGTTCCAGCGCGGCCATCGTGGCGAGCGCATGTACGTGATCCTGGAAGGCCGGATCGAACTGGATTTCGGCGAGGATCTGGTGATCAAGGTCCTCGGCCACCAGGAGTTCTTCGGCGAGCTGGGCCTGCTGGTCGGCGATCACCTGCGCAGTGCCGGTGCACGTGCGCTGGTCGATTGCCAGGTGCTGGAACTGGGGCCGGCCGATTTCCAGCGTCTGGTCGATGCCGATCCAGGGCTGGTGGCCTACTTCCTGCGCCGTACGATCATGCGCGTGCTGACCAACGAGCAGGCCCTGATCAGCCAGCTGCGGCGCCGCAACCACGATCTGGAAACGGCGCTCGACAATCTGTACATCACCACCCACCAGCTCACGCACACCCGTGAGCTGGTGCGTACCGACGAACTGACCGGGCTGCACAACCGCCGCGGGCTGACCCTGTACCTGCAGGAGTGCCGGGCCGATGGGCAGGGCGCACCGCAGGGCCTGCTGCTGATCGATTGTGATCGCTTCAAGCAGATCAACGACCGGCACGGTCACCAGGCCGGCGACCGGGTGCTGCAGAGCATGGGCAACATCCTGCGCTCGATGGCCGGCGAACACGACCTGGCCTGCCGCCTGGGCGGCGATGAGTTCTGCCTCATCCTGCGGCGCGGCACCCACGAAATCGTGCAGCATGCCGCCGAGTTCATCCTCAGCGCGGTGCATGGTCTACTCGAACGCAGCCATGGCACGCCCCATGTGAGCCTGGTGAGCATCGGCGCCAGCCTGCTGGCGCCGGATGCGGACTGGAGCGAGTGGTATGCGCGTGCGGACCGAGCGCTGTACCAGGCCAAGCGCGATGGCGGCAACTGCCTGCGCTGGGTGGACGCGCCGGACGGGCACTAGAGCGGAGACACCGGTGATGAAGGGCGACAAAGGAACGTCGGCGCCACACAACCAGCAGCTGCGCGCGCTGCTGTTCACCGACCTGTGCGATTCGCTGCAGCTGGTTGAGCGGATCGGTGATGTGGCGGCGGCCGAGCTGTTCCAGCAGCATGACCGTCTGGTGCTGGGTCTGCAGCAGCGCTGGAACGGGCAGCTGATCGACCGTTCCGACGGCCTGTTCGTACTGTTCGAGCGCACCATCGATGGCGTCGGTTTTGCCCTGGCCTACCAGACTGCGGTGGAGGCGCTGGGGCGTGAGCGCGGCATCGTGCTGCGCGCGCGTGCGGGCCTGCATGTCGGTGACGTGCTGTTGTGGAACAACAGTGCCGAAGCAATGGCCCATGGCGCCAAGCCGGTGGAGGTGGAGGGCCTGGCCAAGCCGATGGCGGCGCGGCTGATGCAGCTGGCCTGGCCGGGCCAGGTGTTGCTGTCGGCCACCGCCGAGCAGATGGCACGGCGCGCTACCTCCACGCTGCCCTGGGCCAGCGAGGCGCTGCGCTGGAAGCACCATGGGCGCTGGCGCTTCAAGGGCATCACCGAGCGCCAGGATGTGTTCGAGATCGGCCTGCGTGGCAGTGCGCCGCTGCGTCGACCGCGCTCGGGCGAGAAGGCATGGCGCGATCTACCCTTGTGGCGGCGTCCCGCGGCCGTGGTCACCGAGGCCGCGCTGGCGGTGACGCTGGGCGTGCTGCTGTGGATGCTGCTGCGCCCGGCGCCGGCCATCGCCTTCGCCGAACGGGACTGGGTGATCCTGGCCGCGGTGCAGAACACCACCGCCTATCCGCAGCTGGACAGCAGCCTGGAGCAGGCGCTGTACATCAGCCTGGGTCAGTCACGCTTCGTCAACATCCTCAGCGAGTTGAAGGTGCGCGACACCCTGCAGCTGATGCAGCGCTCGCCACAGGCACGGCTCGACCGAGGCCTGGCCATCGAGGTGGCCCTGCGCGACGGCGCACGCGCGGTGCTGGTACCGAGCGTGCTCGAGCTCAACGGCAAGGTGCGGGTCAGTGTCGAAGTGGTCGATCCGCACAGCGGCCAGACCGTCTATACGCGCTACGCCGATGGTCGAGGCCTGGAATCGATCCTGACCTCCACCGACCACGTGGTGGCAGCGCTGCGCGCCGACCTGGGCGAAGCGTTGCGTGATGTCGGTCGCGATCAGCGACCACTGCCCACCGTGGCGACGGCCAATCTCGATGCCCTGCATGCCTACGCCAAGGGCGTCGATGCCACGGCGGCCGCCCGCTACGACGACGCACTGATGTTCTACGAGCAGGCCACCCGGCTCGATCCCGCATTCGCCTTTGCCTATGTGGGGCAGATGACCATCCAGCACGCCAAGGGCAACCTGGAGCAGGCCGCCGTGCTGTACCGAAAGGCGGTCAGCCAGCGTGCCCACCTGACCGCACGCGACCAGCTGTACCTGGACGCGTGGGCAGCGGATTTCGCAGGCGCACCGCCCATGCGCATCGCCGACAAGTGGCGCCTGCTGACCGAGCTGTACCCGGACGACCCGGCCGGTTGGATGAACTACGCCAAGATCCTGTACACCCAGGGCGACTATGACGGCGCCCTGGCCGCAACACAGCCGCTGCTGGCCCGCCAGCATTCTCGGCGTGCACTGGTGCTGGTGTTCGTGGCGCGGGTGCAGCTGGCCCGTGGCGAAGTCGCCGCAGCCGAAGCGGCGCTGCGTGGCGCACGCCTTCATCCGGGCTGGAATGGCGATGGCATGGAGCCGGTGATCGCCGCGCTGGCTGGTGATTTCGAGGCCGCCAATGCCGGTTTTGCGGCGATGCCCGTATCGGGGCCGGGGACGCGCATGTTGCGCGCGGCGGTGCTGGCCATGCAGGAGCGCGCGCACGAGGCAGCCACCGACATGCGGCAGGTGGCTGCCCAGTGCACGACGGTCGGTGGGCTGTGCGACATCTACGCGCTGCAGGCACTGGCCTGGCGCGAACAGGAAGGCGACCACGTGACGGCGCAGGAATACCTGCGTGTGCTGGACCGGGCGCTGGCCGCGGTCGACCGTCGCCATCCTGCGCCAGCGCGCCGCAATGCATTCATCGCCCTGGCGGCGGCCTATCATGCCGCGCGCGCAGGCCACGCCTCGGTGGTGATGCAGCGCAGGGACCCGCTGCAGGCCCTGCCCGAGCGCGACGCGGATCCGCGTCTGCGCGAGCTCTGGAACCTGCTGCGTGCCCGCATGGCCTTCGACCAGGGTGACCTGGACCAGGCGCAGGACCTGCTGGCGCAGCAGCCGTCGGCGAACCTGTTCCAGTGGCGGGTGCTGCAGCTGGATCTGGTGACCGCGCGCGGCGACCAGGCCGCGGTCGCACGGCAGGCGGCGTGGCTGCAGCGCCACGCCGGCCTGGCATTTGCTGAAGACACCGGTGACTACGCTCTGTTGCCACTGAACGCGATGGACGTGCAGCGGCTGGCGGCAGGCCGCGCCGCCGCAGTGATGCCTGACAAGGGCACGGTGGCCGCGCCCTGAGGCCGGTCTATCGATCCAGGCCGGGCAGGCCATCCTCGAACAGGAACGGCACGGTGAACGAGGCACGCGCGTCCAGCAGCTCCCGCAGGCGCGGAGCGGCCTTGGCGAACTCGGCCTTGCTGCCCAGCGTGGCCAGCGGCGTATGGCAGGCGCGCACGCAGTCTTCATCGGCGCCCAGATCGAGCAGTGCCTGGCCCGGATCAGCGGCGAAAGCCTTGCGGAAGTCATCGTCGCTGGACAGGCGTTCCAGCAGCTGCTGGACGACGTGGGTGGGAAGCGGTGAAGAAGACATGGCGTGCAACCGACGGGCTGGGAAAATGGAAGTATCGGCGGCGATCGTGCGAAGTTGATGGCAGGCACGTGCATCGCGCTATGATCGGCGCCCCCGCAGGCCTTTCGATTGCACGCCGATGAGATTCCGCCGTTGCCGGACACTGTTCGTCGAGCCGGTCGAACGCCCGGCCTTTGCATTGGCCGACCTGATGGCCGGCGGCACCGGGGTGACCTTCGAGCAGCGGCTGCAGGTGCGTACCGCCCACCTGCCTTCGGCATGCGAGATCGATGCCGACAGCTGCGCCTGGCTGTTGGCCTGCAGCGCCGAGCATTGGCAGCCGATGCCGGAGGATGCGGCCTGCCGCCGCCGCGTACTGGCGCTGCTGCAGCAGGGACTGTTGGTGAGCGACGATCCGGCCCATGCCGAGGCCTGTGCGGCCGAGCAGCGCGTGCGCGACAGCCACTGGTGGCCGCTGTCGGCGCTGCACTACCAGCAATCCTGCTGGGATGGCGTGGACAGCAGCGCGGACATGCAGCGTCAGCAGCTGGTGACCGCGCGCGACCTGGTCCGCAGCTTCGGCAATCCGCCGCCGGAGGCGCCGCCACGCCAGCCCGGCGCGCTTGCGCTGCCCCGCTGCGATGATGATCCGATGCAGGAACTGCTGCAGGCGCGTGCCACCTGCCGGAATTTCGATGCGACCCGCGCGCTGCCGCTGCCGTTGCTGGCACGGCTGCTGCAGCAGGTGCTGATGGCGCAGGCACAGGTGGAAACCGATCCGGACGTGCGGTTCCTGAAGAAGAACGTGCCCTCGGCCGGCAGCCTGCATCCGCTGGAAGCCTATCTGATGGTGCGCGACGTGCAGGGCCTGGCGCCGGGGCTCTACCATTACCACGCAGTCGCGCATGAACTGGCCCCGCTGCCGGTGCAGCCCGACGATCCCGCAGGGTTCCGCCTGCGCCTGCTGGCGGGCCAGCACTGGTTCGCCGATGCCCACGTGCTGCTGGTACTGGTGTGCCGCTTCGAGCGCACCTTCTGGAAGTACCGCAACCACGCCAAGGCCTACCGTGCGGTCATGCTCGACGCCGGGCACATCTCGCAGGCGTTCTACAGCGCGGCCACCGCACAGGGCCTGGGCGCGTTCGTCACGGCGGCCATCAACGAGGCCGAGGCCGCGCGCGCGCTTGCCCTGCAGCCGATGGCGGAAGGCGCGCTGGCGGTATGCGGCTTCGGCTGGCGCGCGGCAACGATGCAGACCTCGGAGATGGACCCGGCGGGCCGTGTCTGGCCCGCCAGGATCACGCCGTAGCGTGGCTCAGGTCGCTTCGAAGTCGACCAGCACCGCGCCGTCCCCGACCTGGTCGCCGGCCTTCGCCCGGTAACCCTTCACTGTGCCGTCGGCCGGTGCCTGCAGGGTGTGCTCCATCTTCATCGCCTCGAGTACCACCAGCGGCGTGCCGCGCTTGACCTGGGCACCGGCCTCGACCAGCGTGGCCACGATCCTGCCGGGCATCGGCGCCAGCAGGCTGCCTGCATCGGCCACCGCATGCTCCGACTCGCCGACCGGGTCGTGCAGGGTGAAGCGGTGCTGGCCATCGGCGCCGAACAGATACAGCTGGTCACCCTCGCGCAGCAGCTGCAGTGACCAGCGACGGCCGTCCAGCTGCACCGTCAGGTGCTGGCTGTCGAGGCGACCGAGCACCGACTGCGGGGCCGCATCATCAAATTGCACACGCCAGCCATCGGCCTGTGCCCACACCTTCAGCACGTGCCGGCGCTCTCCCTGCTGCAGCGGCAGCACGCGGGGCGCGGGCGCACCCAGGCGCCAGCCATCCTGTGCGCGCCAGGGCGAATGGGGGTCGCGCGGGTCGCTGCCGGCGTCGGCCATGCTGGCAACCGCGGCGACCGCGGCCAACTGCCACAGTGCATCGTCGCTGTCACCGATGGCGCTCAAGGCGGCCTGCTCGCGTTCGATCAGTGCGGTATCCAGCCGGGCGTGCGCGAATGAATCGGTGTGGACCAGCCGGCGCAGGAAACCGGCATTGGTGGTCACGCCCACCACCTGGCAGTCAGCCAGCGCCTGGCTCATGCGGTGCAATGCGCTGTCGCGGTCCACATCCCAGACGATCAGCTTGGCGATCATCGGGTCGTAATACGGCGTGATGGCGTCGCCTTCCTCCACGCCGGTATCCACGCGCACGGTGGCCGAAGCAGCCGGCAGGCGCAGGCGGCGCAGGGTACCGGTGGACGGCAGGAAGCCGCGGTCGGCATCTTCGGCGTACAGCCGTGCTTCGATCGCGTGGCCTTGGATGGCCAGCTGGTCCTGGCGCAGCGGCAGTGGCTGGCCGCAGGCCACGCGCAGCTGCCATTCCACCAGGTCGGTACCGGTGATGAACTCGGTGACCGGGTGCTCGACCTGCAGGCGGGTGTTCATTTCCATGAAGTAGAAATCACCGTCCGGGCCGGCGATGAACTCCACCGTGCCCGCGCCGACGTAGCCCACGGCGCGTGCAGCGTCGACCGCCGCCTGGCCCATCGCCGCGCGGCGCTCGGCACTCATGCCCGGTGCCGGGGCCTCTTCCAGCACTTTCTGGTGCCGGCGTTGCACCGAGCAGTCACGCTCGAACAGGTAGACCGCATCACCGTGGCTGTCGCCGAACACCTGGATCTCGATATGGCGCGGTCGCTCGACATACTTCTCGACCAGCACGTGGTCGTTGCCGAACGCCGAGGCGGCCTCGCGCTGGCAGCTGGCCAGCGCATCGATGAAGTCCTCGCTGCGTTCGACCTTGCGCATGCCCTTGCCGCCACCGCCGGCGCTGGCCTTGATCAGCACCGGATAGCCGATCGTATCGGCCTGCGCGCGCAGGAAGTCCGGCGCTTGCTGGTCACCGTGATAACCCGGCGTCAGCGGCACGCCGGCTTTGGCCATCAAGGCCTTGGCTGCGCTCTTGTCACCCATCGCGCGGATCGCGCTGGCCGGCGGCCCGATGAAGGTGATGCCGGCGGCGGCACAGGCATCGGCGAAGTCGGCGTTCTCGGACAGGAAGCCGTATCCGGGATGGATCGCCTGCGCGCCGCTCCGGCGTGCGGCGTCGAGCAGGGCCTCGCCGCGCAGATAGCTCTCGCGTGCGGCGGCCGGTCCGATATGGATGGCCTCGTCGGCCAGGCGTACGTGGCGGGCATTGCGGTCCGCATCGGAATACACCGCCACGGTGGCGATGCCGAGGCGGCGGCAGGTGGCGATGACGCGGCAGGCGATTTCGCCACGGTTGGCGATCAGGACTTTGGTGAACATGGCGACAGGCTCGGTCATGGCGCGGGTTACATGCGGAACACGCCGAAGCGCGTCTGCTGCGGGGCGGCGTTGAGGCTGGCCGACAGCGCCAAGGCCAATACCCGGCGGGTATCGGCCGGATCGATCACGCCGTCGTCCCACAGGCGCGCGCTGGCGTAGTACGGGTGGCCCTGCTGCTCGAACTGCTCGCGGATCGGCGCCTTGAACGCGTCCTCTTCCGCGGCGGCCCATTGCCCGCCCTTGGCTTCGATGCCATCGCGACGCACCGTGGCCAGCACGCTGGCGGCCTGTTCGCCACCCATCACGCCGATGCGTGCGTTGGGCCACATCCACAGGAAATTCGGCGAATAGGCCCGCCCACACATGCCGTAGTTGCCGGCGCCGAACGAGCCGCCGATCACCACGGTGAACTTGGGCACCTTCGCGCAGGCGACCGCCATCACCAGCTTGGCACCGTCCTTGGCGATACCGCCCTGTTCGTACTTGCGCCCGACCATGAAGCCGGTGATGTTCTGCAGGAACAGCAGCGGGATGCCGCGCTGGGTGCACAGCTCGATGAAGTGCGCGCCCTTCAGCGCGGACTCGGAGAACAGGATGCCGTTGTTGGCGATGATGCCGATCGGGTAGCCGTTCAGATGGGCGAAGCCGGTGACCAGGGTGGCGCCATAGCGCGGCTTGAACTCATCGAAGCGCGAGCCATCGACCAGGCGTGCGATCACCTCGCGCACGTCGTAGGGCTTGCGCGTGTCGGCCGGGATCACGCCGTACAGTTCGTGCGCCGGCAGCAACGGTTCCTCCGGCGGCTGCATCGCCATCGCCGGTTCCGGCTTGCGCCAGTTCAGCTGGGCGATGATCGCGCGGACCCGTGCCAGCGCCTGCAGGTCGTTGTCGGCCATGTGGTCGGCCACGCCGGAAATGCGCGTGTGCACGTCCGCGCCGCCCAGTTCCTCGGCCGTTACCACTTCACCGGTGGCCGCCTTCACCAGCGGCGGGCCGCCGAGGAAGATGGTGCCCTGCTCGCGCACGATCACCGTTTCATCGCTCATCGCCGGCACGTAGGCCCCACCGGCGGTGCAGCTGCCCATGACGCAGGCGATCTGCGGGATGCCCTGCGCGGACAGGTTGGCCTGGTTGTAGAAGATGCGGCCGAAGTGGTCGCGGTCGGGGAACACCTCGTCCTGCAGCGGCAGGAAGGCGCCACCGGAGTCGACCAGATAGATGCACGGCAGGTGGTTCTGCTCGGCGATCTCCTGCGCACGCAGGTGCTTCTTCACCGTCATCGGGTAATAGGTGCCGCCCTTGACCGTGGCATCGTTGGCCACGATCACGCACTCCACGCCGCTGACCCGGCCGATGCCGGCGACCACGCCGGCTGCCGGCACAGCGTCGTCATACATGCCATGAGCAGCCAGCGGCGCGATTTCCAGGAATGCGCTGCCGGCATCGAGCAGGGCGTCGATGCGGTCGCGTACCAGCAGCTTGCCGCGCGCGGTGTGCTTGGCGCGTGCCGCCTCGCTGCCGCCCAGGGCAGTGCGGGCGAGGGTGGCGTGCAGATCGTCGACCACGGCCTGCATCGCCGCGCGGTTGCTTTCAAACGTGTCGCTGCCCGGTTGCAGCTGGCTGTTCAGGACGGTCATGGGGTGGCCTTACAGAGTGCGCTGGAACAATTCACGGCCGATCAGCATGCGGCGGATCTCCGACGTGCCCGCACCGATCTCGTACAGCTTGGCGTCGCGCCACAGGCGGCCGGTCGGGTACTCGTTGATGTAGCCGTTGCCACCGAGGATCTGGATCGCCTGCCCGGTCAGCCAGGTGGCCTTCTCGGCGGCGTACAGGATCGCACCGGCCGCGTCCTGGCGGGTGGTACGGCCCTGGTCGCAGGCGCGCGCCACGGCGTACACGTAGGCGCGGCAGGCGCCCAGGCCCACGTACATGTCGGCGATCTTGGCCTGGATCAGCTGGAAGCTGCCGATCGCTTCGCCGAACTGGTGGCGTTCGTGCACGTACGGCATCACCACGTCCATGGCCGCAGCCATCAGCCCCAGCGGGCCGCCGGACAGCACCACGCGCTCGTAGTCCAGGCCGGACATCAGCACGCGCACGCCACCGCCGACGCTGCCGAGCACGTTCTCTTCGGGAATCTCGCAGTCCTGGAACACCAGCTCGCAGGTCGGCGAGGAGCGCATGCCCAGCTTGTCCAGCTTCTGCGCGGTGGAGAAACCCGGCATGCCCTTTTCAACCAGGAAGGCGGTGATGCCCCTGGCGCCGGCGTCCATGTCGGTTTTGGCATAGACCACCAGCACATCGGCGTCCGGGCCGTTGGTGATCCACATCTTGTTGCCGTTGAGGACATAGCGATCGCCACGCTTGTCGGCGCGCAGCTTCATCGATACCACGTCCGAACCGGCGCCGGGTTCGCTCATCGCCAGTGCGCCCACCTTGGCGCCGCTGCACAGGTCGGGCAGGAAGCGCTGCTTCTGCGCCTCGCTGCCGTTCTTGCGCAGCTGGTTCACGCACAGGTTGGAGTGCGCGCCATAGGACAGGCCGATGCCGCCGGAGGCGCGCGAGACCTCTTCCATCGCCACCACGTGGGCCAGGTAGCCCATGCCGGTACCGCCGTATTCTTCCTCGACGGTAAGGCCGAGCAGGCCCTGTTCGCCCAGTTTCGGCCACAGTGCCTGCGGGAACTGGTTGGTCGCATCGGCCTCGGCCGCCAGCGGCGCGATCTCGGCGGCGGCAAAATGGGCCACGCTCTGGCGCAGCAGGTCGATCTCTTCACCGAGATCGAAGTTCAGGGATGGCACGTGCATTACAGCGGCTCCACGGCGGCAAAGTGGGGGATGGACGCACCCAGGGCTTGCCGGCGATGGTTTCCAGGACCGCGCCGGCACGGGCGAGGCCCCAGCGTAACGGGGTTCGGGAAAGAAGTGAACACAAATTCAAAAATTGAAACCAGAATCAAAACATGGCCTACAAACGCTCTGCACTGATGGAAGAACGCCTGGCCGGGGCCCGCGAGCGGATCCTGCTGGCAACCCGTGAACGGGTCGCCACCGGCGGCTGGCGAAACGCCCCGGTGACCGCCGTGGCAACCCAGGCGGGGGTCTCCACCGGCCTGATCTACCGTCATTTCCCCTCCAAGGCCGACCTGTTCGTGGAGGTGCTCAACGCGGCGGTGGCCCATGAAGTGGCGATCATGGAACGCATCGCCAGCGGCCCGGAGGCCGCCAGCGAGCGCCTGCGGCTGGCCATCGCCGCCTTCGTGCGCCGCGCCCTGGCGGGTCCGGGGCTGGCCCACGCCTTCATCGTCGAACCGGTCGATCCGGACGTGGAAGCCGAGCGCATGCGCGGCCGCCGTGCCTTCGGTGATGTGTTCCTGCGCCTGGTGGAGGAAGGCGTGGCCGCCGGCGAACTGCCTGCGCAGGATGCGCATGTGGCGGCCGCGTGCCTGGTCGGCGCCTTCACCGAAGCGATGGTTGGCCCGACTGCGCCCAGCCGTGAAGCGCATCGCGACGAGGATGCGCTGGTCGACGCGATCTGCAGCTTCTGCCTGCGTGCCATCGGCGCACCGGTAAATCGGTAGCGCCGTGCCATGCCCGGTGGCTTCTGCGGCGCTGCGTGCTCGCCGGGCATGGCCCGGCGCTACCGCATGTGGCCGATCCCGCAATGCTGCGACGCACCAGCAGCGAAGCCTGTTGTCGCGCGCAGGACGCGTTCTATACTCGGCCCATCACGCAGTCGCTCAGCCGTGGTCCAACGACTACCAGCCAGGGGTAACGAAGAGTGCGGAATTACGATCTGGAGTTCCTGAAACGCTTCTCCATGGTGATCGCGCTGTTGATGGCCATCACTCTGGGTCTGATCTTCCTTGCCGCCTTCCTGCACACCCGGATTCCGCCCGAGGTGTCGCCCACTGCGGCCAAACGTACCGAACAGCGCATCGCGCCGACCGGAGCGGTCTACGCCGGCAGTACCGGTGCAGCCGCGCAGGCGGCGGCCAAGGCGGCCGCGCTGGCCAAGGCCGCCTCGCAGGTGGCCTACGGCGGCACCACCGATGGCAAGGTCATCTTCGACAACCTGTGCACCGCCTGCCACACCACCGGGGTGGGCCAAGCGCCGACCTTGGACCGCGCGCACTGGGACCAGCGCATCACGCAGGGCAAGGACACGCTCTACAAGCACGCCATCGAGGGCTACACCGGCCCGGACGGCGGCATCATGCCTCCCAAGGGCGGCAACCCGGCGCTGACCGAGGAACAGATCCACGCCACCGTGGACTGGATGCTGGGCAACCTGAAGTAGGACCTTTCCGCAGCGCCGGGCCTGCCCTCGGCAGCCTCTGCGCCACCTGCGCGGGCGGCTGCCGGACATGGGCCCGGCGCTGCCATCCCGTCGTCGACGGCCCCCGGGGCTTTGCCCACCCGGGCCGATCGCCGGGCTGCAGTCGGGCGTTCGTATTTCGGGGTTAGTCTGTGCCCCCATTCCGTGGAGTCGCCCGTCGATGCGCCGCCGTTCCCTTGTTCTCGCCCTGTCCCTGCTGCTGCCGGCACCTGCCTTTGCCCAGGCCCAGCCGCAGGCCATGCCGGCCCCGGCGACGTCCACCCCGCGCAACTCCACCGTTGTACTGGCCACCGCGCCGGCCGACTGGCGCGCGCTGGACGGCCAGCGTGTGCGCATCGCTGCGCCGCTGACCCTGGCCGGCACCGACGCTCTGGAACGCTTCGGCCAGCTGACGGTCGCCTTCGGCGGGCGCCTGTGGCAGCCGACCGAAGTGGCCGCGCCGGGCACCGCCGGCATCGAACAGGTGATGGCCGACAACCTGCGTCGCCGCCTGGTGCTGGACGATGGCAGCGACGTGCGTGATCCGGGCAGCGTGGCCTACCTGCCGGGCAACCCGGTGCTGCGCACCGGCATGCTGCTGCGCAATGTGGAAGGCACTGTCCGCGTGGACGCGCAGGGCCGCCCGCAGCTGCAGGTGGAAGGCACGCTGAGCCTGCCCGCACTGCAGCGGCCGGCGGTGCCGGACGTGCCTGGCAGCCTGCGTATCGCGGCGTTCAACCTGGAAAACTACTTCAATGGCGACGGCCAGGGCGGCGGCTTCCCGACGTTGCGCGGTGCCCGCACGCTGGAGGAGCACAAGGCCCAGGTGGCCAAGCTGGTCGCCACCATCAATGCGCTCGATACCCACATCGCCGCCCTCATGGAGCTGGAGAACGATGGCTACGGACCGCAGTCGGCCATTGCCGAGCTGCTGGCCGCGCTCAATGACCGGCCACACGCCGGACCGGACGACGCATGGGTGGCGGTCGATCCGGGCGAAGGCCCCGGCACCAATCCCATCCGCGTTGGCATCATCTACAAGCGCGGTGCATTCAAGACATTGGGCCCGCCGTTGACCAAGCTTGACGGCCCGTTTGCCGAGCACAGCCGCGCACCGCTGGCACAGGCTTTCCAGGGCAAGGGCGCACCGTTCATGGTGGTCGCCAACCACTTCAAGTCCAAGGGGTGCCGCGACGCCAGCGGTGCCGACGCCGACCGCAACGATGGCCAGGGCTGCTGGAATGCGACGCGCGTCGAATCGGCCCGCCAGCTCAACCAGTGGGTGCAGGCCGAAGCCGCGCGCCTGAAGGTGAAGGATGTAGTGATGCTGGGCGATTTCAACGCCTATGCGATGGAGGATCCGATCCGCACGCTGCACACGCTGGGCTGGCAGGACGCCTTCAAGGTGGCCAAGGTCGAACATCCCTACAGCTACGTCTACAACGGCTACAGCGGCCGCCTCGACCACGCCCTGCTGAGTCCGTCCATGGCCCGCCGCCTGGCGGGCGCCGCCGAATGGCACAGCAATGCCGACGAGCAGGACGCCAGCGGCTACCAGGGGCGCAATGTGCCCGGCCCATGGCGCAGCTCCGACCACGACCCGCTGCTGCTGGGCTTCGACAAGTAATGCCCAACGCCGGGGTCGGATCCCATTCCAACGGAATGGACTCTGACCCCGATGCATCGCCGGGCCATGAACGCGTGGGCCGCACGTGGGGTCAGAGCCCATTCCGTTGGAATGGGATCCGACCCCCGGGCCGTACTCACCCCCAGGCGATCAATCCGATCGCCAGCACTGCCAGCGCCAGGCCGGCCCGGTTCCACTTCGTGGTCGGTTCGCCAAAGGCAAACACGCCCACCAGCGCGCCCAGTACCACCACGCCGATGTTCATGCCGGCGAACACCGTGGCCGGGCTGTCCGGCATCGCCTGGTGCGCGTGCACATAGAACAGGATGTTGCCGCCGTTGAGCAGGCCCAGCAGCGCACCCGCGCCGAGGTTGTGCCAGGCCAGCCGGCTGCGACCGCTGAAGTGCCGCCACAGCTGCAATGCCAGCATCAGTACGAAGGCCACGCTGAAGCTGGCCAGCACCGCCGCCATCGACGGCGTGCCGGACAGCGCCACCTGCTTGAGCAGCACGTCCACCACCGCGAAGCCGCCCCACACGCCCAGCAGCCAGCCCCAGCCACCCGGCGAGGACGCCACCGCCGGGCCGCGCGGGCGCAGGCTGATGGCCACCATCGCCAGCAGGCCCAGGCCGAGCCCGGCCAGCTTCCACGGCGTGGCGGTCTGGCCGAAGAACAGGAACGCCGCCGCCAGTGACAGCAGCAGCGACAGCCGCTGCGCCACGTCGCTGCGGACGATGCCGGCCACCGCCACCGCGCGGCCCAGCACCAGGAAGATCGAGGGCAGCACCACCGCCAGCGCCAGCAGCGACGGCCACGGGGCATGCGGCGCGCGCAGTGCGTCCAGCGGCGGCTGCAGCACCACGGCGGTCAGGGTCGCGGCCACCAGGTAGTTCCAGGTGACCATCTGCGCAACATCCAGTTGGCGGCGTCCGGCCACCTTCAACAACACCGAAACCAGCACGCTGCAGATCACGGCCAAAGACAGGTAGAGCATGGGGCGGGCACAGGGCAGGGGCGGGGGACGGTATCATGGTGCCATGCACAAGCCTTCGTTCCCCGTCGCCCCTGGCGAAACCACCTGCCTCGAACTGGACGGCCCGGCCGGCCCGCTGGAAGTGGTCGTCGACCTGCCCAAGGCCGATGTGCCGGTGCAGCCGATCGTGGCCATCGTCTGCCACCCGCTGTCCACCGAGGGCGGCACCCTGCACAACAAGGTGGTCACCATGACCGCCAGCACCCTGCGCGAGCTGGGCATCGCCACGGTGCGCTTCAACTTCCGCAGCGTCGGTGGTTCGGCGGGCACCTTCGATGGCGGCGTGGGCGAGCAGGATGACCTGAAGGCCGTGACCGCCTGGGTGCGCAGCCAGCGCCCCGACGACCGCCTGTGGCTGGCCGGCTTCAGCTTTGGTGCGTTCGTTTCGCTGAAGGCGGCCGCCACGCTGCAGCCGGAGGCGCTGATCTCGATCGCGCCGCCGGCCGGCCGCTGGGATTTCGACGGCGTGCAGCCACCGGCCCGCTGGCTGGTGATCCAGGGCGAGCAGGACGAGATCGTCGACCCGCAGGCGGTCTATCAGTGGCTGGGCGCGCTGCAGGCTCCGCATGAGCTGGTGCGGATGCCCGACACCAGCCACTTCTTCCATCGCAAGCTGATCGACCTGCGCGGTGCGTTGACCCACGGCGTCAAGCACTGGCTGGGCGCAGCGGCATGAGTGCAGTCGAGTTGACCCCGTCGCAGCGGTATGCGGCCGGGGTTGCCCGGGGTGACTGGCAGGACGACCCCGCCCAGCACGCGGCGCTGGCCGAGCTGGACCGCATCCACGTGGGCCTGCTGGACAACGCCGACGACGGCTGGCTGGACCGGTTGTCCTCGTTCTGGAAGAAGCCCGAGCCGGTCAAGGGGCTGTATTTCTGGGGGGGTGTCGGCCGCGGCAAGACCTTCCTGGTGGATCTGTTCTACGACGGGCTGCCAATCAAGCAGAAGTACCGCACCCACTTCCATCGTTTCATGCGCAGCGTCCACGAGCGCCTGCGCGAGCACCAGGGCCAGAGCGACCCGTTGGCGAAGATCGCCCAGGAATGGCGCAGCAACCTGCGCGTGCTGGTGCTGGACGAATTCTTCGTCACCGACATCGGCGACGCCATGCTGCTGGCGCGCCTGCTCGAACGCCTGTTCGCCGAGGGCGTGACCCTGGTCACCACCTCCAATACGGCGGTGGAGAACCTGTATCTCAATGGCCTGCAGCGCGAGAGCTTCCTGCCCGCCATCAGCCTGCTGCAGCGCTTCTGCGTCGAGCTGTACGCCGAAGGCACGGAGGATTACCGGATGCGCGCGCTGACCCGCTCGCCGGTGTACCGCGCGCCGCTGGCCGCCGACAGCGACGACTGGCTCGCCACGCGCTGGAACGAACTGAGTGGTGGTCAGCCCGCCAAGGCCGGCAACATCGAGATCGAAGGCCGCAAGATTCCGGTCCGCGGCCGGGGCAAGAGCATCGCCTGGTTCGACTTCGCCGCCCTGTGCGAAGGCCCGCGCGGCCCATCGGACTACATCGAGATCGCGCACGAGTTCAATACGGTGCTGCTGGGCGGCATTCCCGCCTTCGATCGCCTGAACGAGGACGCCGCGCGCCGCTTCGTCAACCTGATCGACGAACTGTACGACCGCCACGTCAACCTGGTCTGCACCGCCAGCACCTCGCCGGTCGAGCTGTACACCGGCCAGCGCCTGCAGGGCGCGTTCGAGCGCACCGCCTCGCGCCTGATCGAGATGCAGAGCGCTGAATACCTGGGTACCCCGCACCGGGCGTGAGGGCCCGGGAGCTGCACGATCTGCCGGAAGGGCAGCCGCGCGCAGGCGCTGCAGCGGCAGCTCGACGTTACCGGCTGGGCGCCAGTGCGTTGCCCTGCGGCCGCTCCTCCGGCCCGGTCGACACCTGCAGGCCGTTGTCGCTGCGCTCCAGCAGCCGCAGCGGCTGGCCCTGGTAACGCACTTCCAGCGCATCGTGGGTATCGGCCAGCGCACGCACCAGCGGGCACAACGCCATGGCGCTGGCCTCCACACGCTGGGCACCGGCTTCCAGGCGCCGGTCCAGCTCGGCATCCAGGCGCTCGGCACGTTCCTCCATGGCGTCGCTGCGGCCGGTGAAGACCTGCCAGAGCACGCTGCGGGCGATCGAGCCGGACAGCGTCTCGGCCATGTCCTGCACCTTCGCCTCGAATCCGGGACCGAAGGTCGCCTGTTCCCAGTAGCCCTTTCCGAGCGTCCCCTCGATCCAGTCATCCGCCTGCCGCCGCAGGCGCCTGACCTTGCGGCTGTTGGCGGTGCCGGTCAGGCTCTCGTAGACGCCATCGAGCGCGTCGAAGCTCAGCTGGCTGACATCGCGCGCCAATGCCGTGGCGGCGGGCATCAACCGGCGCGCGCCGGCCTCCAGCTGGCGCAGGCGGGCGGCATCGGCGTCGCTGACCGGCACGATCGTGTCATCCAGGCTCAGCACACCATCGTGGAACACCACCTCGTGCGGCGCCTGCGGGCCGTGTCGCAGCCAGATGCCGCCGCTGTCCACCAGCACGTCATAGTCCGTGCGGATGCCACACTGGTCCGCGTGCAGCTTCGGCGCGTCGGCCGCCTGCGCCGGCATGATGCACAGCGCCGACAGCACTGCCAGGGCAGGCAGTCGCAGGTCCATTGGACATTCCTTTTCCAGTCGCCAGAGCCCAGCGTCCGCCTCTCCGGCCTGTCCGTCATCGGCCGAAAGTCACGCCGTCCACCGGCTGCCCACCTTCTATCCACAGGGTTGTCCCTTGGTCATTCCGTTACTGTCATGTGAAGCTGTCATTGTTCTGTTTCCGCACTCCGTTGTACCGCCGGAATGACGCGTTCCGGTCTTGACTGCGCGGCCCGTTCCGGCAGGTCCAAAGCGTCCGATCCGGGCGCCGATGGCACGATCCTTGCGGCGCAAGGGATTGCCGAATTTCACTACATTTGGCGTTGACGGACCCCACCACCCCCACTATCTTGTGGCCATCGGTCGCAGCGACCCCAAGTCGCAAGGACAACGGGGAAGGCGCAGAGGCGGGAGCCACGCGGCACCCCCGTCCGCAGCGATACCCGTCGGCGACCGTCACGGCAGCGGCAGGCGCAGGTCTCACCTCCTGCGACGCCCAGCTGCCATCCTGGGCCGTCATGTCCTGGGCCGCGCCACCGATGCACCTGCAACCACCCCATCACGCCAAGAGGACACACGCCGTGACCACCGAAACCAGCGCCACCATCGAAAAGGAAAGCGAGTTCCTGTTGACGTCGCCGCCGACGGCCAACGCGATGAGTGTGACCAAGCGCAATGGCACGACCGAACTGGTGGACCTGAACAAGATCGTGCGTGCGGTGCAGCGTTCCTCCGAAGGCCTGCACGCCGTCGATCCGATGCGCGTGGCCACCCGCACCATTTCCGGCCTGTACAACGGCGCCACCACCCGCGAGCTGGACGAGCTGTCCATCCGCACCGCCGCCCTGCTGATCGGTGAAGAACCCGAGTACGGCCGTCTGGCCGCGCGCCTGCTGGCCAACTACATCGCCAAGGAAGTGTCGGGCCAGGAAATCTATGCCTTCTCGCAGTCGGTCAGCCGTGGCCATGAAGTCGGCCTGATCAACGACCGCCTGCTGAACTTCGTGCAGACCAACGCGCGCAAGCTCAACGATGCGATCGACATCTCGCTGGACCTGAACTTCGATTACTTCGGCCTGCGTACCCTGTACGACCGCTACCTGCTGCGCCATCCGCACACCCGCAAGGTGATCGAGACCCCGCAGCAGTTCTTCCTGCGCATCGCCAGCGCGCTGAGCGAGGACGTGTCCGAGACCCTGGCGCTGTACAAGCGCATGGGCAACCTGGACTACCTGCCGTCCAGCCCGACCCTGTTCAACTCCGGCACCACCCACGAGCAGCTGTCCTCGTGCTTCCTGCTCGATTCGCCGCAGGACTCGCTGGAGTCGATCTACTCCAAGTACGGCGATATCGCCCAGCTGTCGAAGTTCTCCGGCGGCATCGGCGTCAGCTACACCCGCGTGCGTTCGCGTGGTTCGCTCATCAAGTCCACCAACGGCCATTCCAACGGCATCGTGCCGTGGCTGAAGACCATGGACTCGTCCGTGGCGGCGGTGAACCAGGGTGGCAAGCGCAAGGGCGCGGCCTGCGTGTACCTGGAAACCTGGCACGCCGACATCGAGGACTTCCTCGAGCTGCGTGACAACACCGGTGACGAAGCCCGCCGTACCCACAACCTGAACCTGGCCAACTGGGTGCCGGACCTGTTCATGAAGCGCGTCGAGGCCGACCAGGAATGGTCGCTGTTCGATCCGCGCGTCGTGCCGGAGTTCACCGATCTGTTCGGCGAAGCCTTCGAGCAGGCCTACCTGCAGGCCGAAGCCCAGGGCAAGGCCAACCGCACCATCTCCGCCCGCAAGCTGTACGCCCGCATGATGCGTACGCTGGCCGAGACCGGCAACGGCTGGATGACCTTCAAGGACAAGTGCAACCGCGCCAGCAACCAGACCCTGCGTCCGGGCAACGTGATCCACCTGTCCAACCTGTGCACGGAAATCCTGGAGGTCACCTCCAACGATGAAACCGCGGTGTGCAACCTGGGTTCGATCAACCTGGGCAACCACTTCGACGAGCACAACGAGTTCGACTTCGAGAAGCTGGCCGAGACCGTGCGCCTGGCCGTGCGCCAGCTCGACCGTGTCATCGACCTGAACTTCTACCCGATCGAAACCGCCCGCCGCGCCAACCTGCGCTGGCGCCCGGTCGGCCTGGGCTGCATGGGCCTGCAGGACGTGTTCTTCCGCAAGCGCCTGCCGTTCGACAGCGCCGAAGCCCGTGCCCTGTCCAAGAAGATCGCCGAGACGATCTACTTCCACGCGCTGGAAACCTCGACCGAGCTGGCCCAGGAACGCGGCAAGCACCCGTCGTTCAACGATACCCGTGCCGCCAGTGGCGAACTGCAGTTCGACGCCTGGAACGTGGTGCCGGAAGACACCGCGCGCTGGGATGCCCTGCGTGCCCGCATCAAGGAGCACGGCCTGCGCAACTCGCTGATGATCGCGATCGCCCCGACCGCGACCATCGCCTCCATCGCCGGCTGCTACGAGTGCGTCGAGCCGCAGGTGTCCAACCTGTTCAAGCGCGAAACCCTGTCCGGTGACTTCCTGCAGGTCAACCGCTACCTGGTGAACGAGCTGAAGAAGCTGGGCCTGTGGACCGCCGACATGCGCGATGCCATCAAGCTGGCCGAAGGTTCCATCGCCGGCCTGACGCAGATTCCGGAAACCCTGCGTGAGGTCTACCGCACCGCGTGGGAATTGCCGATGCGTTCGCTGATCGACATGGCCGCCGAGCGTGGCGCCTTCATCGACCAGTCGGCCTCGCTCAACCTGTTCATGGAAAGCCCGAACATCGGCGCGATGTCGTCCATGTACATGTACGCGTGGAAGCAGGGCATCAAGACCACCTACTACCTGCGCTCGCGTCCGGCCACCAAGATCGCCAAGACCACGGTCAGCAACGCGGCCCCGGCCAAGGTGTTCAGCCCGGACGAAGCCATCGCCTGCTCGCTGGAGAACCCGGAAGCCTGCGAGGCCTGCCAGTAATCGCGCGCTGTGCCGTAGATGGAGCCGGGCTCGGCCCGGCTGCGCAATGACAAGGTAGCGCCGGGCCATGCCCGGCGTTTTGACCCGAGAAGACAAGGAAACACCCATGGCCGACAAGCCCAAGCAGATGCTGCTCGATCCCGGTTTTGAACTGACGTTGCGCCCGATGCGCTACCCGCAGTTCTATGACATGTACCGGAATGCGATCAAGAACACCTGGACGGTGGAAGAGATCAATTTCCAGATCGACATCACCGACCTGCACAGCAAGATGTCGCCGGGTGAGCGCCACCTGATCCATCGCCTTGTCGCGTTCTTCGCCACCGGCGATTCGATCGTGTCCAACAACCTGGTGCTGAACCTGTACCAGCACCTCAATGCGCCGGAAGCGCGCATGTACCTGTCGCGCCAGCTGTATGAAGAAGCGCTGCACGTGCAGTTCTACCTGACCCTGCTCGACAACTACCTGCCGGACCCGGAAGAGCGCGCCAAGGCGTTCTCGGCGGTGGAGAACATCGACTCGATCAAGAAGAAGGCCGATTTCTGCTTCAAGTGGATCGACTCGATCCAGGACCTGACCCGCATCGAGACCCGCGAACAGCGCCGCCAGTTCCTGCTCAACCAGATCTGCTTCGCCGCCTGCATCGAAGGCCTGTTCTTCTTTGCTGCGTTCGCCTACGTGTACTACTTCCGTTCGCGCGGCCTGCTGCCGGGCCTGGCCTCGGGCACCAACTGGGTGTTCCGCGACGAAAGCGCCCACATGGAGTTCGCGTTCGAGTCGGTGCGCGTGGTCCGCGAGGAAGAGCCGGACCTGTTCGATGACGAGATGAAGCAGCAGGTGTACGACATGCTGGCCGAAGCGATCGAATGCGAAGTGCAGTTCGCCGAGGACGTGCTGTCCGGCGGCGTGGCGGGCATCTCCACGCGCGACATGCGCCAGTACCTGCAGCACTGCGCCGACCAGCACTTCGCCAAGCTGGGCATGGAAAAGAAGTACAACGTGCGCAACCCGCTGCCGTTCATGGAACTGCAGGACGTGCAGGAGCTGACCAACTTCTTCGAACGCCGCGTTTCGGCCTACCAGGTCGGCGTGCAGGGCGAAGTTGCCTTCGACATGAACTTCTGACCCGTCCGGTCAGGCCTGTCGCAGCGAAAACCCCGGCCGATGCCGGGGTTTTTTGTGGGTAGCGCCGGGCCATGCCCGGCGTGTACCGCCCGGGGCTGCGCGCAGCGTCGACCGCGCTGCGCGCTCGCCGG
>NZ_JASGBV010000097.1:0-4284 GCF_030053245.1 Stenotrophomonas sp. RS-48 | reverse complement strand
CCAGGTTGGCGGCCTGCTGTTCGGTACGGCGCGACAGGTCGTTGTTGCCCGAGGCGATCTCGCCGGCGGCAGTACTGATTGCCCGGCTGGACTGCTTGATGCGGGTGACGATCTCGCTCAGCTGCGCGGCAGTGGCATTGGCATCGTCACGCATGCGAGCGAATACGCCCTGGTAGTCGCCATGCATGCGCACGGTGAGGTCACCCTGCGACAGCGCGGCGAGCAGGCCGGAAATCTGTTCGATGCTGCCGGCGTTGGCGTCGAGCAGGCCGTTGATCTGCTGGGCCAGCTGCAGGAAGAAGCCTTCCTTGTCGCTGGTTTCGATCCGGCCGGACAGATCGCCGGCGGCGGCGCGGGCGATCACCCGGGCCACTTCGGCCTCGACCTGCGCTTCCTGGGTACGGTCACGCCATTCCACCACGCAGCCGACGGTGTCGCCGTCCTCGTTGCGGATGGTCGACACGACCTGGGCGAACTGGGCATCGCCGTACTGCATCGGGCGACGGGCCACGCCGTGCTGCTTGAGGTTCGCCAGCAGGGACGGGTCCATCTCGCCACGGTGTTCCAGCACCGTGACCGGCTTGCCGATCAGCGAGTCCTGCGCATCGAAGTCAGGCAGGTCGCGGCGCACATCGTCCTGGTACTGGCTCAACGTCTGCTGCAGGGCACGGTTGCTGTAGACGATGGTGTTGTTGGCATCGGTCAGGTAGACGCCGGTCGAACTGTAATCCAGCGCGGTCCGGATGCGCAGGTTCTCGCGGGCGATGGCCTGGTCGGTCTCGATGCGCTCACGCAGATCACGCTGCATGCGCTGCATGGCCTGCATCAGTTCGCCCACTTCATCCTGGCGGCTGACATCGATGTGACCGTCGAGCTTGCCGCCGGCGACATCATTGGCCACCGAGACGGCACCACGCACGCTGCCGACGAGGGCGCGGGCGAACAGCCACACCAGCACCAGGCCGAGCGCGGCGCCACCCAGCAGGGCGATCACGGTCAGGACGGACGAAGCGGCATAGGTGGATTCGGCCTGTTCGCGCGAGGCGCGTGCGAGGCGGTTGTCTTCGGCAATCAGGGCTTCCAGCGCCGCGGCGGCCTTGCGGTGCTTGGTGCGGGTCTCGCCGACGAAGGTATCGATGGCGTCGTCCGGCAGGTCCAGTTCCAGCATCTCGGTGACGCTGTCGTAGGAGGCCAGGGCGTCCTTCCAGTCCTTGGCGAAGGTGTCGAACAGCTTCTTCTGCTGGGCGTTGTCCACCAGCTTCGGATAGTCCTTGATGGAACTGTCCATGCTGGTACGCAGCGCGGCAGCCTGCTTGCGCGCGTCGGCCTTGACGTCATCGCTGGCACGGATCAGCTGCTGGTAGGCACTGTTGCGGTACTCGCCGAGCATGCCGCGCATCTCGCCGGCCAGGCGGATGCTTTCCATGCGCGAACCGGCCAACTCGGTGGTGACGTTGTTCAGCGAATGCAGGCCACGATAGGCGACGATGCCCTGCAGCAGCATCACCAGCAGGATGACGCCGAAGGTCACCATCAGCTTCGGCATCAGTTTCAGGTTGTTGATCCAAGGCATGGGCGTTGCGATCTCCTAAGGCAGACGCGCACGGGCATCGGGCCCGGTTGCGGCGGCGGCCACGCCGGCACCAGGACCGGCGTGACTGCGACGGACAGCGGATTACTTGATGTTGGCCAGCTTCAGGCCGGCCGGCGAGCTGACTTCGATCTCGGCGCGCGAGGCATCGCGCTGGATCTTGCCGATCACGCACACGGTCTTGCCTTCCAGCGTTTCCAGCGGGAACGAGAACTTGCTGCGGTTTTCACCGGCGATGCGCGCCGAGAAGGTGTGGCGCGGGAAGGCGCCGCCCATGTACAGGAACGTCGGCTGGCCTTCGGAACCTTCGGCGAAGCGGGCCTTCTCGACCTTGCCGCAGACCATGCCGTCCTTGCCCACCGAGCGCGGGGCCAGTTCCGGCGGGATCATGTCCGAGGACTGGGCGAGGGCGGACGACGCGGTGGTGGCCAGGGCGGCAGCCGAAACGAGCGCGAGCAGGGACTTCATCGGGGTGGTTCTCCGGGAGGGTGATGGTTTTTTGCCGGTGGTACGCGTTCCCGCGCGGCCGGCCTCTGTCCCCCTATCGGCACCGCCGCAGGGAACTGAAGGGTTTCGTGACAGCAACGTGAAGCGGTACGCAGACTCAGGCGGCGGCGTCCTCGAGCAGGGCCGGCTGGCCCATGTCCGCGCTGTCCAGCAGGGTCTCGATGTCCAGCAGGATCAGCATGCGGTCGTCCTGGGTGCCGATGCCCGAGATGAACCGGGTATCGACCGCAGCGCCGAATTCAGGGGTCGGGCGGATCTGTTCGGACGACAGCGGGATGACGTCCGAGACGCTGTCCACCACGATGCCGACCACACGGTCATCGACATTGAGCACGATCATCACGGTAAAGGCGTCGTAGCGCGCGTTCTCCAGGCGCAGCTTCAGGCGCAGGTCGATCACCGGCACGATGGTTCCGCGCAGGTTGATTACGCCCTTGATGTAATCCGGTGCGTCCGGCACCCGGGTGACGGCATCGTAGCCGCGGATTTCCTGCACCTTGAGGATATCCACGCCGTAATGCTCGGCGCCGAGCGTGAAGCTGAGGAATTCGCCGCCGGCGCTGGCGGCGGAGCGGGTCTGGTCGTTCATCGAGGGGTCCTGGTTCTGCCGGAAGTCCCGGTGTCAGGCTCGATATCGGCCCCGCGCGGGGGGACTTTAGGCAGGGCCGTGACAGGACATTCCCGTCTGGTGAGGACCGGATGGCGCCAGGCCACGGCCGGCGCCAGCTACATCTCTCCGTTCCGGCGTGCCTTGCGCTGGCGGTCGATCCGGAAGATGTAGCGCTGGATGGCGCTGTCACCACCGCGAGGCAGGCTGTCGAAGCGCATCCCCACGCGCTTGATTTCGGTACCGTTGGGCTGGCGCTGCGGCAGCAGGTTGCAGACCACCAGTTCGATATCCAGATCCGGCCCATCCGACAGCGACAGCACCGCCGCGTAGCGCTGCTGCAGGCCGAACACGGCGCAGTCGCTGGGCACCGCGACGGCAAGGCCTCCGCCACTGATGTCCACCACGCGCATCGACAACGCCTCGGGGCGTCCGTCCGCAGCCGGCAGCAGCAGCTGGGGCGAGTCGGTGACGGGGGTCTCCAGCCGGTACAGTTCGCGCCGCTGCAGATGCATCAGTTCCTCTGGCAGCGCAGCGCGGAAGGCGACGTGGCCGTCGTTGTCCACGCGCTGCAGCCCCTGCAGACGGAAGCGCACCAGCACGCGCTCAAGCTGGGCGAAACACAGCACATGATCGGCCTGCTCGGCTGCCCGGTTGGACGCCTCCTGCGGGCTGCCATCGATCAGCAGCACGTCCTCGTCTTCGTCCAGTTCCAACAGCGCGGTCGGGAACGAGCGATCGCGGCCGTCGATATGCGCGTTTATCAGGGAGCGCTGCTCGATCAGCGAGCGCAGCAGCTGCCGCAGCTGGCGCGGATTACGGACCAGGAAGCGTTCATCCGCGGCGTCGGCCGCATGGACATCGTGCACTGCTGTGTCGTTGCCGTCGGACATGGAATGTGTGGTCAGGGGCGGGCGCCTGCGCGCGCCGGCGCGTGGCTCGATGGGGATATCGGCCACCGCGCCGGATTATGAAGTGTGAGTTTCATCACCTTCCATCGGCCGGGCCGGGATCGAAGGAATGGGCCGAAGGCATCATTCCTCGATACCGGCGATCTGCCGCACACGCTGCATCACCGCCGGATTGTCGTCCCCTCCGTGCAGGTGGAAGCGCGCTACCGCGGCCGCCAGCAGCTGTGCCTGTTCGGCCATGCCGTGGGTGGCCGCGGTGGACGCCTCCACCAGCGTGGCGTTCTGGCGGGTGCTGGCGTCCATCTGCGCGATGCTCTGGTTCACCTGCTCGATGCCCATGCTCTGTTCCTGCGAGGCGGACGAGATCTCGCCCATGATCTGGTTCACCTGCTGCACCGCGGCCACGACCCGCTGCATGGTGCTGCCGGCCTGTTGCACCAGTGCGGCGCCATCGCTGACCTTGCCGACAGAGGCGTCGATCAGGCCCTTGATCTCCTTGGCAGCACCCGCCGAGCGTTGGGCGAGGGTGCGCACTTCGCTGGCGACCACGGCAAAGCCGCGGCCCTGCTCACCGGCACGGGCGGCTTCGACCGCGGCATTGAGGGCCAGGATGTTGGTCTGGAAGGCGATGCCGTCGATGACGCTGATGATCTCGGCGATCTTCTTCG
>NZ_JASGBV010000096.1:0-13924 GCF_030053245.1 Stenotrophomonas sp. RS-48 | reverse complement strand
CCGGGCGCTACCGGTCAGAGCAGGCCTTCGCGCTTCACGGCCAGGTAGCGTTCCACCAGCGCGGCCGGCAGGGCATCGGCGGTCACGTCCAGAACCATCACCTTCTCGCTGCGCAGTGCCTCGTGCGCCTTCGCGCGCTGCTGCAGGTACAGCGCCGCGGCGCCGGCCTGCGCGGCGTCCTCCAGCGTATGCACCTCGCCTTCGAGCGCGCCGTCCAGCTCGTGCTCGCGTAGGCTGGCCACGCACACCAGGTGGCGGCGCTGCAGCAGGCGCACCGCGGCCAGGAGGTCCTCGATGTCTTCGTCGCGCACGTTGCTGACCAGCATCACCAGCGCACGGCGTCGCTGGCGCAGGGATACTTCGGTGGCGGCGGCCAGGTAATCGGTGGCTACCGGCTGCGGCTGCAGGTCGTAGCTGGCCCGCAGCAGATGCTCGACGGTGCCCATGCCGCGCTGTGGCTGCACCCACCGACGCTCGCCGCCGACGGCGAACAGGCCAGCCGCATCGCCCTGCCGCAACGCCAGATAGGCGACCACCAGCGAGGCGTTCAAGGCATGGTCGAAGTGCGAGAGTCCGCCTTCGCTGGCCAGCATGCGGCGGCCACTGTCGAGCATCAGCAGCAACTGCTGGTTCTTCTCGTCCTGGTACTCGCGGGAGATCAGCTTGCGTGCGCGGGCGGTGGCCTTCCAGTCGAGCTGGCGCAGGCTGTCGCCGACGCGGTACTCGCGCATCTGGTGGAAGTCAGTGCCTTCACCACGCCGGCGCTTCACGTGGGCGCCCACCAGACGTGAGGCCTGATCGGCGCTGAACAGCGCGAAGCGGGTCAGCGGCACGAAGTTCGGATAGACGCGGACGTCCAGCAGAGGGGGCAGGGTGCGCTGCTGCCACCACAGGCGCCATGGCGAGCGGATGCGTAGCTGCACGCCCTCGAAGCGGAAGCGTCCGCGCTGCTGCGGCTGCAGGGTGTAGTGCAGCGCGCAGGCATGCCCGGGACGCAGCTGCACGCGCTGGGGTAGCGACTCCAGCGGCCAGCCACCCGGCACGAGATCGAATACCTGCACCCGCATCGGCTCTGTGGTCTGCAGGCGCAGGCCCACCTCGCGGCGCACGCCCAGGGCCAGCGCTTCGGGCAGCTCGCGCTGCACTTGTGGCGACGGTCGCCGGGCCTGCCGCCACAGGTCCAGCAACGCCAGCGTACCGATCACCGTGGCGACCAGTGCCCAGCTCCAGCGCGGCAATGCGCCGGCCAGCACCACGCCTCCCAGCGCAGCCCAGGCCAGCAGCAGGACCAGCAGCAGCGGCGCAGGCCTCATCGGCGCGGTGCTTCCACCTTGGCCAGCAGCGCACCCAGCACATCGTCGGCGTCCTGGCCTTCGATCTGCAGTTCCGGTGCCAGCGCGATGCGGTGGCGCAGCGCCGGACGCGCGATGTCGCGCACGTCATCAGGGGTGACGAAGTCACGACCTGCCAGCACGGCCTGCGCGCGCGCAGCACGCACCAGCGCGATGCTGCCACGCGGTCCAGCGCCCACGGCGATGCCGGGCCATTGCCGGGTGGCGGCGACGATGCGCACGGCGTAGTCGATCACTTCGTCATCGACGGTGATCGCGGCCGTGGCCTGCTGCAGCTGCAGCAGTTCTCCGGCGCCCAGTACGCGCGGCACCCGGCTCAGATCGAAATCGCTGGCGGCGCGGCCACGGGTGATGGCCGTGACCATGCGTTTCTCGTCCTCCAGCTGCGGATAGTCGATCAGCACCTTCAACAGGAAGCGATCCAGCTGCGCTTCCGGCAGCGGGTAGGTGCCTTCCTGTTCCAGCGGGTTCTGCGTGGCCAGGGCCATGAACGGCGGCGCCAGGGTGAAGGCTTTGCCTTCGATGGTCACCTGGCCCTCCTGCATCACTTCCAGCAGTGCGGACTGGGTCTTGGCCGGTGCACGGTTGATCTCGTCGGCCAGCAGCAGGTTGGTGAACACCGGCCCGCGACGGATCTTGAAGCTCTCGCTCTTCGGATCGTAGACGGCGTGGCCGCTGACATCGCTGGGCATCAGGTCCGGCGTGAACTGCACGCGGCCATAGTCCAGTTCCAGTGCCTGCGCCAGTGCGCGCACCAGCAGTGTCTTGCCCAGTCCGGGCACGCCTTCGATCAGGACATGGCCGCCAGCCAGAAGGGCAACCAGGATCTGGTCAAGCACGTCGGCCTGGCCGATGAAGGCGTGGCCGACGGCCTGGCGGATGGCGTCGACGCGTTCGATCAGGCGGGCATTGGCGGCCGCCGGACGTTCGGGGACTTCGGTCATAGCAGGGATCTCATCTGGAGCAGCAAGCGGATGCGCTCGCGCAGGGCGGAGGAATCGTGCGGCGGAGGCGGAGTCAGGGCACTGGCAACGCGGCTGCGCGGCCACTGCAGCAGTTCGGCGATGGCCTGTTCGCGTGGCGCGCCTTCCAGCGCAGCAGCGAGTGGCGCGCGCAGGCGCAGGCGATGCACGAACAGGGCATGCACGGCCTGGTACAGGCGCACGCCCTGGCCGAAGCGCAGCAGCAGTTCGCCGCTGGCGCGCACATGTTCCAGCAGCGAGCGGCGCTCGATCACGGGCGATGGCAACAGGCTGCCGAACCGCTGCGAGCGCGCCCACAGCCAGGCCAGCAGTGCCATCAGCAGCGGTACCCACAGCGGCCAGCCCTGGTAGAACAGGCGCACCCACAGTGACGGCGGACGACTGGCATAGACCAGCCACATGGCGCCCTTGCCGTAATTGGGATCGAGCAGGTAGCGGGTCAGATCGCGGTGGGAACGGTCGTGCAGGCCGTCGCTGGCCTGGCCCTTGGCCGCGGCCATCCGCGCGGCCTGCGACTCCACTTCGCTGCGCATGAAATCCATGTCCGCCAGCACGCTCACCCAGCCCTGGCCGTGACGCAGGCGCGCGAACACCAGGTCGTGCCCGCTGCCCCACCGGCGTTCGGTCCGCGCCTCAGCGGCGAAGCCAAGCGTGAAGCGGCGGCCCTGGCAGAATTCCACGTGGCCGGGATCGTCCTGGACATGGAAGGGCTGGCAGTCGCTGCGCTGGTAAAGGCTGTCCACGCCGAGTGCATCCAGCAGCGGCCCCTGCGTGCTGCCGGCATCGTCCTCGGCCGGCGGCGGCGTGCGCAGCAGCAGATGGCCACCGCCGTCGACCCACGCCAACAGCGCCCTGGCGGCCGGCGCCGGCAGCTCGCTGCTGTCCTGCAGCAGCACCACCGTGTCCTGCGGCCCCAGCGCCATCTGCTGCAGGTCCAGCCGCGGCCGCGCATGCACCTCGATGCCATCGGCGCGCAGCGCCTGCCCGAGCACGTACAGCGGGTTGTAACGGGCCTCGCCCTGCGGTGGCAGCGTGACCGTTTCGGTGACCCGCTCATGGGTACGCATGAACAGGATCGCCAGTGGCACGCCGAGCAGCAGCAGCGTCCCCAGCAACAGTGACCAGAACAGGCGCGGGTTCATGCCTGCCACCCGTACTGCTGGCGCAGGGTCGTGGCCAGCGCATCGAAATCGCCGCGGCTGGGCAGGTGACCACCGTAGGCGGCGTATTGCCACATCCGCACGATGCGCGCGAACAGTTCACGGTCGACGCTGTCGGGCATGCGTCGCGAGGCACGCAGGCACTGCGATTCGGTGGCGCCCGGAGGCAGTGCGATGCCGGCACGCTCGCTGACCGTGCGCACGCTGGCCCGGTACAACAGGGCCAGCGCCTGGCGCGGCCGGCCCTGGTCCCACAGCAGACCAGCCTGGGTCGCCACGTCCGGCGGCAGCACCACCGGCAGCTCGACCTGTTCCTCGACCACGTGCGGCGCCGCTGCGGCCCGGCGGCGGCCCGAGCCGCGCAGCCACGGCAGCCACAACCGTGCAGTCAGCACCAGCACCAGAAGGAGGGCACCGAGCAGGCCCCACAGGCCCCATTCGGCCAATCGCGCCAGCCAGGCGATGCTGCTGCTGCGCGACGTGCGTTGGCTCTGGCTGCTGCCGTCGCGTTCCAGTTCCTTGCGTGCGTCCTTTTTCTCTTCCGCCTCTTCGATCGCTTTCCACTGCGTGACCTGGCGGGTCGGGCGCTGCAATGGATCCTCGTAGGCGCGGCTCACGGCCTGGCGGAAGCCCGCGGTATCCACCGGGGTGTCGCCGAAGATCATGGCGGGTGTATCGCCGGGGTTGATCTGCGGTGCCCGGCGCGCGTCGCTCTTGCGGTTGCTCGATGCGTCACCCTCCTGCGCGTGCACCGGCATGGAGGTGAGCGGCAGTGCCAGGCACAGCAGCAGCGCCAGCGACGAGGCAACCGGCAGCAGGCGTTCGCGCAGCCGGCGCAGGGCGATCTCCACGTCCCAGGCTTCCATCTGTGTACGTCGATTCAAGTACAGGCCGAACCCTGCACCGACGTAGAACGGTCCGATCAGTACGGAGGCCAGCCAGCAGGCCAGATTGAATCCCAGCTTCGCCCAGGCGGGCGTGTCCTTGCCGATCATGTCCCAGGCCGCGCGCCAGGAATCGGAGAGCAGCTCGAACGGGATGAACATGAACACCGCGCCGATCGCGCCTGCGACCAGTACGCCCTCGAACACCATGCAGGCTACGGTCAGCACCAGCGCCGGACCCGCCGCGCCGGCTGCGACCGCGCGCCGGCGCGGGCCACGCTGTTCGGCGGTGTTGCCCTCCAGCAGGTTGACCGGCAGGCACAGGCTGCGCAGCACGCTGAAGCGACGCCAGCCCAGGTAGCCCCAGAAACCACGGTTGCCCCACTGCCGCTGTGCCCGCAGGGCGGCCAGGGCGGTGACCGGCTCGCCGAACACACCGCGTGACAGCACATACAGCGGCGCGCGTTCGAACACGGGCTTGCACCACCACATCAGCAGCCAGGCCAGGCCGAATGCGTCCAGCCACCAGCCCAGTGCGTTGGCGATCACGAACAGTGGTGCGCTGGCCAGCAGCCAGCTGCCCCACACCGCACGCGCGTGCCGGCGGGTCAGCGCGCTGCCCAGCTCCATCGCTTCCCAGCCGCTGCGTGCGCGCAGCACGACGTCCAGGCGATCAATGCGCATCGCCGCCTCCGCGTCCGCCACGCCACAACCACAGCAGCACGCCGGCCCACAGCACCCCGGCCACACTGAACTTGCCCCACGCCGGCACTTCGGCAATGGACGACCAGAACGCCTCCACGAACGCCGCGACCAGCAACATGAAGGCCACGCCCAGGCACAGCCGGGCACCGATGCGGCCACCTTCGACCAGTGCGTCCAGGCGGCTGCGGCGTCCGGGCGCCAGCAGCTTCATGCCCAGCTGCAGACCGGCGCCGCCTGCGATGACGATGGCGGTGAGCTCGAATGCACCGTGGCCGACCACGAAGCGCCAGAAGGGATCACCATGGCCGATGTGCTGCAGGTGGCCGGCCACCGCGCCGATGATGACGCCGTTGAACAACAGCACCAGCAGCGTGCCCAGCCCGGCCAGCAGGCCGCTGGCGAAAGTGCGCAGGGCGATGCTGATGTTGTTCATGATGTAGTGGCCGAACATCATCCAGTCGGTACCGCTGTCGCGGCCCAGGCGTTCGGCAGCCGGGTCGTACATGCGTTCCATTTCGGCGATCTGGCGGTTGTCCATCACCTGGTGGATCAGGTCCGGGTACAGCTGCACCAGCACGAAGCAGCCCACCGCCGGCAGCGCGAACATCGCCAGGGCGGCCCACATGCTGCGTGCCTGGCTGCGCACCAGCAGCGGGAAATCGGCCACCAGGAATTCAAGCGCGCGCCGCCAGCGCGTGGGAGGCGTCCGGTACAGCACGCTGTGGCCCTGCTGCATCAGCTGTTGCAGGCGCTGCACCAACTGCGGGCTGTAGCCCCGCTCACGGGCCAGTGCCAGCTGCTGGCACAGCCGCCGGTAACGCTGTGGAAACGCAGTGTCGTCCAGCGTGGTGGCCGCGGGCTGGCGGCGGCGACGGCGGGAGGCGCCGGCACGCAGCAGCAGCCACTGCTCCAGGTCCAGCCATTCCTGCTGATGGCGGGCGACGAACTGTTCCTGCTTCATCGCCGTCCCAGCAACCAGTTGGCCATCGCATACAGGCGCAGCACGCCGACCTGGCCATGGGTGCCGGTCAATGGTTCGGCGATGGCGGCCAGTTCCTGCTGGCGGAGCGGTGCCAGCCGCGGGGCACGCTCGGCGAAGGCCAGCAGCGCCGCCTGTTCCTCCGGCCGCAGCGGCTGCGGCGGCGCCAGCACGCTGTCGATGGTGGCCGGCGGCGGCAGGTACAGCGCCGGCGCGTGCACCACCACGGTGCCGGCGACCAGATCGCCCAGGCGGCGGCCGTGCGCGTCGAACAGGCTGCTGAGCAGGCCCAGCGCGTAAGCGAACGGCAGCATGTCGACGGTCCGCAGCAGGTTGCGGGTGATCGCCGCCATCCAGCCCACCGGCGCGCCATCACGGGCCAGCACGCGCAGGCCCAGCGCGCGCTTGCCCGGGGTGCGGCCCCACAGCGCCTCGCAGACGATCGGATACGCCCAGTACACCAGGAACATCAGGGCCAGGTAGAGGCCGGTGCCGAATTCCTTCAACAGTGCCAGCGGGATCGACAGCGCGGCAAGAATCGCGAAACGAATGGCCAGATCGACCAGCCAGGCCAGCGCACGTGGCACCGGACCGGCGGCCGGCAGCTGCAGCGGCACGCCTTCCGGCGTCACCACCTCGCGGTAGGTGTCGAGCATCGGTGCGGCCATCAGAGCGACGGCCTTCGTTGTGGGCGCTGGAGTCCTCTCCGGCTGGCAACCACAGGCATGGGGGTCTCGACAGTTCCTGGTCGGGCCCAGACTTTAGCAGAGCGCGCCGGCAGTCGAGGGCCTCAGCCCAGGTATTCGTCCTTCAGCCGAACGTAGTGGTCGGCCGAGTAATGCAGCGACTCGATCTCCCTGTCGCTCAGCATGCGCGCCGGCCGGGCGGGATTGCCCAGCCAGAGTTCGCCTTCGCCGACCACCTTGCCCGGGCCCACCACTGCACCAGCACCGACGAAGCCGTGGCGCTCCACGCGCGCGCCATCGAGGATGCAGGCGCCCATTCCGATCAGGCTGTAATCACCGATGCTGCAGGCATGGATGATGCAGCCGTGGCCGACTGTCACGCCTTCGCCGATCAGGGTCGGATGGCCGGCCTTGTTGTACGGGCTGTGATGGCTGACGTGGATGATGGTGCCGTCCTGCACGTTGGTGCGGGCGCCGATGCGGACGAAATTGACGTCGCCACGGATGACGGTACCCGGCCAGATCGAAACATCGTCGGCAAGCTCCACGTCACCAATGAGGGTACACGCCGGGTCGACGTATACGCGTGCGCCGAGCACCGGCATCTTGTCGCGGAAAGGGCGCAGCGGGGTCATCGGTGTCTCCGGAAATCAGGGCGATCGCGACGATGATACGCGGGCCGCTGCGCTCGCCGGGCATGGCCCGGCGCCACCGTCGATGCTGCGTTACGCCACGCGTCCGCGCCGTGCACGCTCCAGGTGCACCAGCAGCAGCGAGATCGCGGCCGGCGTCATGCCGGGGATGCGCTGCGCCTGGCCAATGGTCTGCGGACGCACACGTTCCAGCTTCTGCAGCACTTCGGCCGACAGGCCACGCACGCTGGCGTAGTCGAAGCCTTCAGCGATCGGTGTGGCTTCGTGCCGCTGCTGGCGCGCGATCTCGTCGCGCTGGCGGTCCAGGTAGCCGGCGTATTTCACGCCGATCTCGACCTGCTCGGCCACCTTGCCATCGGCCACTGCCGGGCCGAGCGAGGGCACCTGCATCAGCTGCGCGTAATCCAGCTCGGGGCGCTTGATCAGGTCGAGCACATTGGTTTCGCGGCTGACAGTCACCCCCAGCGTGTCCTGCACTTCGCGGCCCAGGGCATTGGCCGGGGTCGCCCACAGCGCCCCCAGCCGCGCACGTTCGGCGGCTACGGCAGCCTGCTTGGCCTCGAACGCCATCCAGCGCCGATCATCGACCAGTCCCATGTCGCGGCCAACCGGAGTCAGGCGCTGGTCGGCGTTGTCCTCGCGCAGCTGCAGCCGGTACTCGGCGCGGCTGGTGAACATGCGGTACGGCTCGTTGGTGCCGTGGGTGATCAGATCATCCACCAGCACGCCCAGATACGCTTCGTCGCGGCGCGGGCACCAGCCATCCAGGCCACGCACCTGGCGGGCCGCATTGAGGCCGGCCAGCAGGCCCTGCGCGGCCGCCTCTTCATAACCGGTGGTGCCGTTGATCTGGCCAGCGAAGAACAAGCCGTTGACCAGCTTGGTTTCCAGCGAAGCCTTCAGTCCGCGCGGATCGAAGAAGTCGTACTCGATGGCGTAGCCCGGGCGGGTGATGTGCGCGTTCTGGAAGCCCCGGATGCTGCGCACCATCTCCAGCTGCACGTCGAACGGCAGCGAGGTGGAGATGCCGTTGGGATAGATCTCGACGATGCCCAGCCCCTCAGGCTCGACGAAGATCTGGTGGCTGGCCTTCTCGGCGAAGCGCACCACCTTGTCCTCGATGGAGGGGCAGTAGCGCGGGCCGATGCCTTCGATCTGGCCGCTGTACAGCGGCGAGCGGTGCAGGGCGTCACGGATGATCTGGTGGGTCTGCTCGGTGGTATGGGTGATCCAGCAGCTGACCTGCTGCGGATGTTCGTCCACCGAGCCGAGGAAGGACATCACCGGCCGCGGCGTATCACCGGGCTGCTCGTCCATCACGCTGTAATCCAGCGAGCGGCCGTCGATGCGCGGTGGCGTGCCGGTCTTCAGGCGGTCGACCTGGAACGGGCGCTCGCGCAGGCGTGCGGCCAGCGTGGTGGCCGGCGGATCGCCCATGCGGCCGGCGGCGTACTGGGTCGGACCGACGTGGATCTTGCCGGCCAGGAAGGTGCCGGCGGTCAGCACCACCGCCTCCGCATCGAAGCGCAGGCCGGTCTGGGTGATGACGCCGCGCACGGCGTCGCCCTCGATGACCAGATCATCGACGGCCGCCTGGAACACGGTCAGGTTGGCTTGGCCCTCGACGAGGGCGCGGATCGCCATGCGGTACAGGTTGCGGTCGGCCTGGCAGCGGGTGGCGCGCACCGCCGGACCCTTGGAGGCATTGAGCGTGCGCCACTGGATGCCGGCGCGGTCGGCGGCATGCGCCATCGCCCCGCCAAGCGCGTCGATCTCCTTGACCAGATGGCCCTTGCCGATGCCGCCGATGGCCGGATTGCAGCTCATCGCGCCCACCGTTTCGATGTTGTGGGTCAGCAGGAGGGTGCGCACGCCGGTGCGGGCCGCGGCCAGCGCGGCCTCGGTGCCGGCGTGGCCACCGCCGATGACGATGACGTCGTAACGATGGAAGGAGTGGGTCATGGGGGCGGAGTCGATGGGGGCGGGCGCGGCCGGAGGCGGTGCCGGGGTGGCGATTTTAGCGCCATTCGGCAGGGCGACGCCCGGAGAAGCCAGGGCCGGACGAAATTGACCCTAAAGTTGGCAGGATTTTTGCAGATAACCCAATAGCACCCATCGTGGCTGGCGCCGAAGGCGCCCGTGACCGGAATTGGAACAGGGGCCGGTACAGGCGCACGATGGGGGAGCAGAGGGCCGGCAGTCGGGGGACTGTCCGGCCCTGTTTTTCTTCGCCGAAGGCATCCGCAAAAACAGACGGCCCCGCATTGCGGGGCCGTCTGCCTTCAGAGGTGCCGACATCCGACAGGGCCGGAACAGGGGGGATCCAGATGTTCCTGTCGGATATCGACGTAGAGCTTTCCGCGACGGCCCATACCGCTTCTTGTCACTTTGTGACGCGGGCCGTCACAACCGCTTTAGATTGCCGCTTGGACCGTGTGAAATGCAAGACGGTTCAGCGCTCAAGTGTGCGCTGCGTCGCACGATCCATGTTGCGCCAGGGGGAACCGTTCATCCTGGGCGCACTCGGTGCCGGCGCCGGGCGGGCCGGCGGTGCCGGGCGCTGCACGCTCGGCTGCGGCGGGCGTCGCATCGAGTCCATGTTCCGCCACGGTGAGCCACCATTGTTCTCGCGCGGCGGACGCGGCGGACGGTTCTCGCCATTGCCCGGCGGGCGCGGTGGCGGGCGGTGATTGTGCGGTGGACGATAGATCGGACGCGAGTAGTACGGGTAGCCATAGCCGCCGTAATAGCCGCCATAGCCTCCGTAGTACGGGCCGTAGTTGTAGGGATAGCCGGCGGGGTAGCGGTACTCCACCGACGGCGCACCGTGGTAGTAGCTGCCGCTGCGGCCACCGCCGACATAGTCGTAGGTGGTGCAGCCGGTCAGGGCCAGCAACAGGCCACCGGCAAGCATCAGGCGCGTTTTCATGTGGGTCCCCCCAGAACGGGTGTGCAGTCAGCTTCGGGCGTGGGCATTGAATCGGCCCTTAATTCCACCACCCAGGATGAATGGCGGCGAAGGCCTGCATGCTGGCATGACCCGTGCCGGGGTCGCCAGCACGAGGGCATACGTTAATCTTGCGTCATGAGCGATTCACTGTTGCCCCGTGCCGAAGATGTCCTGGCTGCCGCCGCGAGGATCGCGCCGCACGCAAGTGTGACGCCGGTGCTGCGCTCGCGCACCCTCGACACGCTTGCCGGCGCACGCCTGGCCTTCAAGGCCGAGCACCTGCAGCGGGGCGGCGCGTTCAAGTTCCGGGGCGCCTGCAACGCCGTCTGGTCGCTGTCGGACGAGCGCGCCGCACGAGGTGTGGTCACCCATTCATCGGGAAATCATGGCGCGGCTCTGGCGCTGGCGGCACGGACGCGGGGCATTCCCTGCCATGTGGTGGTGCCCGAGGGCGCTGTCGCCGCCAAGCTGGCCAACATCGCGCGCCATGGAGCCACGCTCTGGCGTTGCGCGCCGACCATTGCCGAGCGTGAGGCCACCTGCGCCAGGGTGCAGGCCGACACCGGTGCAACCCTGGTGCACCCGTATGCCGATCCGGCGGTGATGGCAGGGCAGGGCACCGCTGCGCTGGAACTGCTGCACAGCGACGGGCCGTTCGACGTGCTGGTGGTGCCAGTGGGCGGTGGTGGCCTGGCCAGCGGTACTGCGCTGGCGCTGCAGCTGGCCGGCCCGCAGACCCGGCTGGTGCTGGCCGAACCGGCTGGTGCCGACGATACCGCCCGCTCACTGGCCGCCGGCGAGCGGCAGGGCGCGTTCACCCCCGACACCGTCTGCGATGGCCTGCGCACCCTGATCGGTGCGCCCAACTTCGCGCTGCTGCGTGCTGCCGGTGCGGAGGTCATCGTGGTCGACGACGCCGCCACTCTGGCTGCGATGCGCCTGCTGTGGGAGGTGCTCAAGCAGGTGGTTGAACCGTCTTCGGCGACGGTGCTGGCGGCGGTGCTGTCCCAGCCGGAACGGTTTGCCGGGCAGCGGGTGGGCCTGGTGCTGTCCGGTGGCAACGTCGATCTTCCCGCCCTGCGCTGGGGCATGCCTTGAGCCGCGGCCGGCACCGCGAGCGTACCGGCCTGTTCGGTTGGGCGTGGCGGCTGTTCGTGCTGCTGGTGATCTGGCTGCTGGGCGTGACCGCATGGATCGTCTGGGTGGGAGAGCGCGATCAGGCCGCCCAGGCCGATGCGATCATCGTGCTCGGTGCGGCCGCCTATGACGCCAAGCCGTCGCCGGTCTTCGAGGAGCGCATCCGTCATGGCCTGGACCTGTACGAGGCCCGGTATGCACCGCTGCTGATCTTCACCGGGGGGTATGGCGGCAGCGGCGCCCGCTTCTCCGAATCGCAGGTGGCGCGGCGCTATGCGCTCAAGCACGGCGTTCCGGACGACGCGATCCTGATTGAAACCGCTTCGCGCAACACCGTGCAGAATCTGATCGAGGCCAAGCGGCTGATGGACCAGCGCAACCTGCACCGGGTGATCATCGTCAGCGATCCGCTGCACATGGCACGCGCGCTGCGCCTGAGCCGGGCGCTGGGCATCGATGCGCTGGCGTCATCGACGCCGAGCACCCGCTTCCGCAGCTTCCACACCAGCTGGCGTTTCCTGCTGCAGGAAATCTATTTCTTCCATCGCGATCTGGTGCGGCCACCGCTGAGTTCGCCGGCCAATACCTGAGCGGCTGCCGCCTGCTTTGGGTGGGTGCCGACCTTGGTCGGCACAACCTGCCAGATCGCGATGCCGCAGGCATTGTGCCGACCAAGGTCGGCACCTACCAGAACGGATTCCGTGCATGAGTCGGTAGTCGCCGACCTTGGTCGGCACATCACCCGTGATCGATCGATCAGGTCTGCTTGCGACGGATCGGAATGGCCGACACCGGTACCGAGGCCACGTCGTGGCCGCCTTCGCGGATCGGCGCGCCCGGGTCCGGTGCCCAGGCATGGGCATAGATCACTTCCCAACTGCTGGGCAGCGTGCCATCGGCACGGCGCATCGGCTCGTAGGCGGCCGCCGCAGCGGCGAAGCGCCCGCGGCCGGTCAGCGTATGCCGACGGTCCACCCGCGCATTGGTCGCGCCCATCGCCCGCAGTTCGCGCATCAAGGCGGGCAGATCCTCGTAGGTCAGGGTGAACAGGTCGCGGTCCAGCACGGGGTCGCGGAAGCCGGCCATCATCAGCGCGTCGCCGAACTGTGCGATCTGCGCGAAACGGCTGACGTGCGGGCGATCATCGGCAGCAGCGAACGCTTCGTTGAGCTCGATCAGGGTTTCCGGCCCGAAAGTCGAGCACAACAGCAGGCCGCCGGGCTTGAGCACGCGACGGAAGCCGGCGAACACTGCAGGCAGATCGTCCACCCATTGCAGGCAGAGATTGCTGAAGATCACATCCACACTGTTGTCGGCCAGCGGCAACGCCGCCGCATCGGCGCACAGGCGCTGGAAGGGCTTCCACCACCCGGCCTGGCGCCTGGCCTGATCGAGCATCGGCAGGGCGATATCCAGCGCGATCACCTGTGCCTTCGGCCAGCGCTTTTTCATCAGTGCGCTGGCATGGCCGGTACCGGCACCGATGTCCAGCACCACCTCGGGCCTGCGTGCCTCCAGGTAGTCCAGCGATTCCACCAGCCGTGACTGCACTTCGCGCTGCAGGGCAGCGGCGGCGTCATAGCTGCTGGCGGCGCGGGAGAACGCACGGCGCACATGGCGGGGATCGAAGTGGGACGGCATTGCAGGATCTCTCAGAACGTACCGGGGTAGGCGCCGCCATCGATCAGCAGGTTCTGCCCGGTGATGTAGCCGGCCTGTGCGCTGCACAGGAAAGCGCAGGACGCGCCGAACTCGTCGGCGGTGCCGAAGCGGCCGGCGGGGATCTGCTGGCGGCGGCGCTCGGCGATCTCTCCGGCATCGCCATCCTTGCCCGCGCTGTGGGCGAAGTTGGCGCGCAGGCGATCAGTGTCGAACTGGCCAGGCAGCAGATTGTTGAGGGTGACGTTGTGGGCGACCGTGCGCCGCGACAGACCGGCGACGAAGCCGGTCAAGCCACTGCGCGCGCCGTTGGACAACGCCAGGGTATCGATCGGCGCCTTCACCGCCGACGAGGTGATGTTGACGATACGGCCGAAGCCGCGTTCGATCATCGCGTCCACGGTGGCGCGGATCAGCGCGATCGGGGCCAGCATGTTGGCGTCCAGTGCAGCGATCCAGTCGTCACGCTCGAAGCTGCGGAAATCGCCCGGCGGCGGCCCGCCCGCGTTGTTGACCAGGATGTCCACCTGCGGGCAGGCGGCCAACGCAGCGGCACGTCCGGCTTCTGTGCTGACGTCGGCAGCGACCGCGTGCACCTCGCCGGCGCCGGGCAGTGCGCGCAGATGCTCGGCGGCGGCCTGCAGCGCTGCTTCGCCGCGCGCAACGATCAGCACGTTCACGCCTTCGCGCACCAGTGCGCGCGCGCATCCCAGGCCCAGCCCCTTGCTTGCACCGCAGACCAGGGCCCAGCGGCCCTTGATACCCAGCTCCATGCG